>NZ_JBFAXI010000171.1:0-7980 GCF_040680735.1 Streptomyces sp. NPDC051987
CCGCTTCCCTTGGGGAAGCGGGCCTTCGATTTGAGCGGTCCTGACGGGATTTGAACCCGCGGCCTCCACCTTGACAGGGTGGCGAGCACTCCAAACTGCTCCACAGGACCAGGTTTCGCGGCACTTTGTCTTGCGTTGTGCTGCGAGAAGGACTGTACAGGAGGGGGAGGGTGCTGGTCGAACTCACCCAGCGTGCCCGGTCGGTCACGGGGCCAACGTGTCGATCGCCTTCACGATCCGCTTGTCCGAGATCGGGTACGCCGTGCCCAGCGCGTGGGCGAAATAGCTGACCCGCAGCTCCTCCAGCATCCAGCGGATGTCCAGGACCTGCTGCGGCACCGGCCGGCCCTTCGGGAGCTGCTCCAGGAGCCAGGCGTACTCGTCCTGCATCTCGTGGACCTTCTCCATGCGGGTGGTGTCCCGCTGGACGTTCGTCGGCATCTGCTGCAGGCGGCGGTCCGCGGCCACGAGGTACCGCATCAGGTCGGGGAGGCGCCGTATCCCGGCCCATGTCACGAAGCCCGGCTTCACCAGGGCGTCCAGCTGCTTGCGGACGTCCGTCAGGTTCGCCAGCAGCGCGGGGCTCCGTACGCCCTTCAGGCGGCGCTCACAGGCCTGCCAGGCGGCGAGGACCTGCTGCACCTGCCCGACCGTGCGGACCGTCGTGTCGACGATCTCGGCGCGCACCTTGTCGTACAGCTTCCGGTACGACTCCTCGTCCCACGCCGGCCCTCCGAAGTCTGCGATCAGCTTGTCCGCCGCCGCCATCGCGCAGTCGTCGAACAGGGCCTGGATGCTGCCGTGCGGGTTCGCCGACAGCGCCAGCTTCTGGGCGTTGGTCAGCTTCTCCGACGCGAACTTCGCCGGGTTCACGGGGATGTTGCGCAGGATGAGCCGGCGCGTGCCCTTCCACATCGCCTCGGCCTGCTCCTCCTCGGTGTCGAAGAGGCGGACGGAGACCGTGTCGCCGTCGTCGACCAGCGCCGGGTACGCCTTGACCGGCTGGCCCGCCCGGCGCGTCTCGAAGACGCGCGTCAGGGTGCCGATCGTCCAGTCCGTGAGCCCCCTGCGTTCCAGGGACTCGCCGCCCTCCCGGGAGGCGGTGGCGGCCGCCGCCTGCGAGAGGGCCTGGCGCGCCTTCGGCTTCAGCCGGAGCTTCAGCGCCTCCAGGTCCTTGTCCTCGGCCAGCTTCCGGCGCCGTTCGTCGACGATCCGGAAGGTGATCTTCAAGTGGTCGGGGACCTTCGCCCAGTCGAAGTCCTCGGCCTCGAAGGGCACGCCGACCATCCGCTTCAGCTCACGCGCCATGGTGGTGGTGAGCGGCTCCTGAAGGGACTGTGCGTGATGGCGTCCCTCCGGGGACGACGCGGTGTCCAGGAAGCGCTTCGCGAAGTTCGGCGCGGGCACGTAGTGGCGGCGGATCGGCTTGGGCAGGCTGCGGATCAGCTCCGTCACCACCTCTTCCCGCAGGCCCGGGATCTGCCAGTCGAACCCCTCGTCCGTCACCTGGTTGAGGACCTGCAGCGGGATGTGGACGGTCACGCCGTCGGCGTCCGCGCCCGGCTCGAACTGGTAGGTCACCCGGAACTTCAGCTGCCCCTGGCGCCAGGAATCCGGGTAGTCGGTCTTGGTGACCGCTCCCGCCGACTCCCGGATCAGCATCTCCCGCTCGAAGTCGAGGAACTCCGGCTGTTCGTGCCGTTTCCGCTTCCACCACGAGTCGAAGTGGGCGCCGGAGACGACGTGTTCGGGCACCCGCTGGTCGTAGAAGTCGAAGAGCGTGTCGTCGTCGACGACGATGTCCCGGCGCCGGGCCCGGTGCTCCAGCTCCTCGACCTCGCTCAGCAGCCTGCGGTTGTCGGCGAAGAACTTGTGGTGGGTGCGCCAGTCGCCCTCGACCAGTGCGTTGCGAATGAAAAGCTCGCGGCTGGTCTCCGGGTCGATCCGGCCGTAGTTCACCTTCCGGTCGGCGACGATCGGTACGCCGTAGAGCGTGACCTTCTCGAACGCCATCACGGCCGCCTGGTCCTTCTCCCAGTGCGGCTCGCTGTACGTCCGCTTCAGGAGGTGCCCGGCGAGCGGCTCGACCCACTCCGGCTCGATCTTCGCGTTGACCCGGGCCCAGAGCCGCGAGGTCTCCACCAGCTCCGCCGACATCACGAACCGGGGGGCCTTCTTGAACAGCGCGGAGCCCGGGAAGAGCGCGAACTTCGCGTTGCGCGCCCCCAGGTACTCGTTCTTCGCGCCGTCCTTCACGTCCTTCATGCCGATGTGGGAGAGGAGACCGGCGAGGAGGGAGACGTGCACGCGGTCGCCGGGGGCGTCCTCCTCGTTGAGGTGGATGCCCATCTGCTTGGCGACCGTGCGCAGCTGCGTGTAGATGTCCTGCCACTCGCGGATGCGCAGGAAGTTCAGGTACTCCTGCTTGCACATGCGCCGGAAGGAGCTGGAGCCGCGCTCCTTCTGCTGCTCCCTGACGTACTTCCACAGGTTGAGGAAGGCGAGGAAGTCGCTGGTCTCGTCGCGGAACCGGGCGTGCTGCTGGTCGGCCTGGGTCTGCTTGTCGGCCGGGCGTTCGCGCGGGTCCTGGATCGAGAGCGCGGCGGCGATCACCATGACCTCGCGGACACAGCCGTTCTTGTCGGCCTCCAGGACCATCCGGGCGAGCCGCGGGTCGACGGGCAGCTGGGCGAGCTTGCGGCCGGTGTCGGTGAGCCGCCTGCGCGGGTCCTTCTCGGCCGGGTCGATCGCGCCCAGCTCCTGGAGCAGCTGCACGCCGTCCCGGATGTTGCGGTGGTCCGGCGGGTCGATGAAGGGGAACTTCTCGATGTCGCCGAGGCCGGCCGCGGTCATCTGCAGGATGACGCTCGCCAGGTTGGTGCGCAGGATCTCGGCGTCCGTGAACTCCGGCCGGGAGACGAAGTCGTCCTCGCTGTACAGCCGGATGCAGATGCCGTCGGAGGTACGGCCGCAGCGGCCCTTGCGCTGGTTCGCGCTGGCCTGGCTGATCGGCTCGATGGGCAGCCGCTGCACCTTGGTGCGGTGGCTGTAGCGGGAGATCCGGGCGAAGCCGGGGTCGATGACGTACTTGATGCCGGGGACGGTGAGGGAGGTCTCGGCGACGTTGGTCGCCAGGACGATCCTGCGACCGGTGTGCGGCTGGAAGACCCGGTGCTGCTCGGCGTGCGAGAGCCGGGCGTAGAGCGGGAGGACCTCGGTGAACCTGTAGTTCTTCCTGGTGAGCGCGTCGGCGGTGTCCCGGATCTCCCGCTCCCCGGAGAGGAAGACGAGGATGTCGCCCTGGCCCTCGGCCTGGAGCTCCTCCACGGCGTCGCAGATGGCGGTGATCTGGTCCCGGTCGGCGTCCTCGGCGTCCTCTTCGAGGAGCGGCCGGTACCGCACCTCCACCGGGTACGTCCGGCCGCTCACCTCGATGATCGGGGCGTCGCCGAAGTGCCGGGAGAACCGCTCGGGGTCGATGGTCGCGGAGGTGATGACGACCTTGAGGTCGGGCCGGCGCGGCAGCAGCTGGGCCAGATAGCCGAGCAGGAAGTCGATGTTGAGGGACCGCTCGTGGGCCTCGTCGATGATGATCGTGTCGTAGGCGCGCAGCTCGCGGTCGGTCTGGATCTCGGCGAGCAGGATGCCGTCCGTCATCAGCTTGATGAAGGTGGCGTCCGGGTTCACCTGGTCGGTGAAGCGGACCTTCCAGCCGACGGACTCCCCGAGCGGCGTGCGCAGCTCCTCCGCGACCCGCTCGGCGACGGTACGGGCGGCGATCCGGCGGGGCTGGGTGTGCCCGATCATGCCGCGCACGCCCCGCCCGAGCTCCAGACAGATCTTGGGGATCTGGGTGGTCTTCCCGGAGCCGGTCTCACCGGCCACGATCACGACCTGGTGGTCGCGTATCGCCTCCGCGATCTCGTCCTTCTTCTGGCTGACGGGCAGCTGCTCGGGGTACGACACGGCGGGTACGACGGCGCGCCGGGCGGCCATCCGTTCCTCGGCCCTGGCCACCTCGGCCTCGATCTCGGCGAGGACGGCGGCTCGGGCCTCCGGCTTACGGATCTTGCGCGCGCCTTCCAGCCTGCGCCCGAGCCGGTGCGCGTCGCGCAGTGAGAGCTCGGTCAGGCGAGGGGCGAGGGGGCCGAGGGCGGGGGCGGGATGCGTAGACATACGCGGTCCAGGATCTCACCTCGGCCAAATTCCTGGCGACCGCATTTGCCTCCGGCGGTTCGGCCGGGGGCTGGAGGGCGGGCGCGGTGTTTCGCGTGCGGGTGGGGGCTTCTCGCGCCCACGCGGCGCAGCCGCACATCGACACGGCCCCGCGCCCCCTTACGGTGCGCTGCCCAGCCGTTCCTTCTCCTACGAGGTTCGCTGGGTGGGAGGGACGGGGGTTTCGGCCGGGGGTTGGGCGGTGGCTGCCGCTATGGACTTGGCCGTGTTGGAGACGGCCTTGATCCCCAGGTACGCCGTGGTCATGCTGCTCACCGCCGTGAAGGCGGCGGTGAGGACGCCGATGATCACGGACTCGTTGCCGTCGAGCCGCCAGACCCCGAAGACCGCCACCGCGGCGATCGCGAGGTTGCTGACGACGACGGCGAGCAGGCCGTACCGCGCCCGTTCCTTCTCCAGCTGTATGTCCTGATCCCGGTTCATCTTCCCCACCCTGGTGACGTGTCGACCCGCCAGAACCTAGTGGCGGCGGGGTGCTCGGCCAAGGAGATTCAGGGCGCGGCGGGGAAGACGCCGTAGGCGCCCAGCAGGTCGGCGTAGACGGTCACCGGGACGGCACCGGCGTTGTAGAGGTCGACCTCGCCGTCGGTGCCGACCTTGACCAGCGCGCGGTTGGCCGCGGTGTGCCCCTGGGCGAAGCTCAGCGAGTAGACGCCGGGCCGTGCGGTGCCGTCCGCGTGGGCGACGAGGTAGCCGCTGCCGGACGGGGAGGGGACGGTGAGGTTCAGGTCGGCCGCGGTCACCCCGGTCGCGGGGACGCCGTGGGCGCCGGTGACCTTGAGCTTGAGGGTGGTGTGGGCGCCGATCCTGACGGTCGTGCGGGTGGGGGTGGCGGGCACGAACTCGGAGCCGTCGGCGGTGCCGTACCAGCCGGTGAGGTCCGCGACGAGGTGCGCGGAGGCCTTGCTGTCGTTGTGCAGGACGACCTTTCCGTCGTGCACGGGGATCACCACCTGGTCGGTGGCGGTCTGGCCGGTGGTCCAGTACGGCCCGCTCACGCTGGAGTCGTTGCTGCCGTGCGTGGCGACGGCGAGGTCGCCGGACGCCCTGGTGGTGGTCGCCGTGACGTCGAGGACCACCGCGTCCGCGTTCGCCGGGACGCCGTGGGTGCCGCCGACCGTCAGGGTGACCGAGTGACCGCCGGCGACCGGGCCGCGTACGCCGCCGGTGCCGGTGCGGGTGTCGAGCAGGCGGGCCGGAACGGCCGGGTGGTAGGTGTCGGCGTACTGGGCGTGGGACAGGAGGCCGACCGTGGCGACGTCGACCGTCACCGCACCGGCGCTGCCGTTGTAGAGGTCGACCGCACCGGTCTCAGTCACCTTCACCGTCGTCTCGGCGGTGGTCGTACGGCCCCGCTCGAAGGCGACGTCGGCGGTGCCCGGACGGGTGGAGCCGTGGGTGTAGGGGGTGAGCGCGCCGCTCGCCTTGGCCCCGCTGGTGACGAGCTGGAGCTGGACCGCGTCCACGCCGTCCGAGTCGGCCCCCAGCGTGGCCGCCGACAGCTTCAGGACACCGTGCGCGGCGATCGTCTTCTGGGTGTCGTACCGCGGGGTCACGGCGACGTAGGCGTCGGCGGCGTGGAAGGTGGTTCTGGCGGTGGTGGTGCGGCCGAGCAGGTCGGTCTGCGTGAGGGTGGCGGTGTACGTGCCGGGGGCCGGGTACTGGTGGGCGGTCTGCTGGGCGCCGACGGCCAGGTTCTCCTGCGTGCCGTCGCCGTAGCTCAGGGTTCGGTACGCGACCTCCCAGGCGTCGGCCGGCGCCGGCAGCGTGAACCGCGCGTACCCGGCGTCGACCTGCCCGTCCACGGTCTCCGGGGCGGCGGACAGGGCTGCGGCGGGCGGGGTGGCCGTACCCGCCGCCACACCGGCGTAGATGTGCTCGGCGGTCGTCCCGTCGGGTTCGGTGAACGTGATGCGGGGCGTGTACAGCCCCGGCGTCGCGTAGGTGTGGGCGACCGGGGTGCCGGGAGCGCCGGTGGCGGGGTCGCTGCCGTCGCCGAAGTCGACCGAGTAGGTGAGAGGGGCGCCCCAGGCGCTGGTGGCGTCGGTCTGCAGGGAGATGCCGAGCGGTGCGAGCCCCTTCGGGGGCGTCGGGATGTCGCCGGAGGCGATGGTCAGGGTGTCCTGCCGTTCCAGGGCGCCCCGGTCGTAGAAGGCCGTGGCGCCGGTGCCGGTGTTGCCGACCAGCAGGTCGTCGACCCGAGGACGTCCCTCGCAGTCGGTGGTGAGTTCGCCGGGTGCGGTGGCGTCGGCCGAGTCGATCAGGGAGGAGCGCTCGGCCGGCGTCGACGGGTATGCGTTGATCCCGTCGAGGTCGTGCGTGCCCTGGCCGGTCCCGTCCCGGAAGGCCGCGCTGGTGGCGTAGGAGGCCCCGGCCCAGGAGTACTCGGTACGGGCCGGGGTGGAACCGGACGCCGCGTTCGCCGCCACGTTGTAGTCGGCGGTGACCTGGCTCGTGGAGTCGGCCGACACCGCGTAGAGCGGCGCGGCCGGTGCCTGGCAGGCACCGGTCCGCGTCGAGCCGTTGGTGAGGGCCACGTTGTTCTCCACCACCCCGGAGCTCCCGCCGTCCAGCGAGATCCCGGTGGCACAGGGGGCGAAGACGGTGTTGCTGGTCACGTCCGTGCCGGCCGCCCCGGACACCGCGATCCCGCCCTGCTGCTGCGTGAGGATCATGTTGGTCGTCACGGTGACCCGGGCCGCTCCGGGCTGCACCCGGACGCCGTACGCGGTGCCGGGGTAGATGGAGTTCCGTTCCACGGTCACGTCCGAGGACGCGCCGTCCACGCCGATCGCCGTGCCGGTGACGGGAGTCGTCGGGGAGGAGTTGTCGACCGTCAGCCGGTCGAGGGTCACGTGGTCCGACCCGGTCACCGCCACCACGTCCGAGTGGTGCGCGTCGCTGAAGGTCAGCGATTCGATCCGTACGTCGTGCACGCCCTCCAGGGTCAGCGCCGGTGCGGTGGCGGGCGCGGCGAGCACCGCCGCGGACCGGCTCTGGGGGAGGGGCGCTCCGCTGATCGTGATCGGCTCGTCACCGGTCCCCGACCGGGTGAGGGTCACCGCCTCCGCGTACGGGGAGAGGGAGGTCCCCAGGATCCGGACGGTGTCCCCCGGCTCGACCACGTTTGCGGCGGCCTGGACGGAGCAGAACGGCTTGCTCTCCGTGCCCGTGCCGCTGTCACTGCAGGACAGCGCGTCGCGGTCGACGTACAGCGTTCCGCCCGGACCCGCCGGGTCGGCCGCGGCCCGTCCGGCCTCCCAACCGCTCATCACCCCCGCCGCGACGATCACGGCGAGGGACAGCCCGACGACGGGGCGGGATCTGCGCATGCGGTCTCCACGGAGCGTTCGCGGGTGTGGTCACGAGAACGCCGGAGGGGACGACTCAGCGCAGCGTTGTCATGCTGACGTCATGCTCGCAGTCCGACGTCAAAGGAATGCCATACTCCGCTGTGATCTTGCCTAAAACGGAGCCGGTCAGTGGAGGCGGCGCAGGGGGGTGGGCCGGTGCGGAGGCAGTGCAGGGTGGGGTCGGTGCGGAATGAGAACAGCCCCTCCGGAAGTCCGGAGGGGCTGTCTGTTGTGGCTGGGGCCGGGGTCGAACCGGCGACCTATCGCTTTTCAGGCGATCGCTCGTACCAACTGAGCTACCCAGCCACGAGGTTTCACGTGAAACCTCAGCGGTCCTGACGGGATTTGAACCCGCGGCCTCCACCTTGACAGGGTGGCGAGCACTCCAAAC
>NZ_JBFAXI010000172.1:0-7895 GCF_040680735.1 Streptomyces sp. NPDC051987
AAACGCCCGGTTACATTCCGAACCCGGAAGCTAAGCCTTACAGCGCCGATGGTACTGCAGGGGGGACCCTGTGGGAGAGTAGGACGCCGCCGAACTCCTTTTAGAGCTCCGGCTCTTGGGCAACAAGCCCAAGAGCCGGAGCTTTTTTGTGTTGAGGTAGGGTCAGGGGGCAGAGTTGGCTCGTTTCCCACCACAGGAGGCTCCCGGGTGGAGGTCCAGGAGACCCGCGTCCAGACGGACCGGGTCCTCACCATCCCGAACATCCTCAGCATGGCCCGTCTCGTCGGCGTACCCGTCTTCCTGTGGTTGATCCTCAGGCCCGAGTTCGGCGGGCCCAAGAGCGACGGCTGGGCCCTGTTGGTGCTCCTCTTCAGCGGCGTCAGTGACTACCTCGACGGCAAGCTCGCCCGACGCTGGAACCAGATCAGCAGCCTAGGCCGGCTGCTGGACCCCGCTGCGGACCGGCTCTACGTGCTGTCGACACTCGTAGGACTCACCTGGCGTGAGATTCTGCCGCTCTGGTTGACGGCCGTACTGCTGCTGCGCGAGCTGATGCTGTTGGTGATGGTGGGGATCCTCCGCCGGCACGGCTATCCGCCGCCGCAGGTGAACTTCTTGGGGAAGGCCGCGACGTTCAATCTGATGTACGCGTTCCCGCTCCTCCTGCTCAGTGACGGAAGCGGCTGGATCTCGTCACTCGCTGCTATTTTCGGATGGGCGTTCGCAGGGTGGGGTACAACCCTCTACTGGTGGGCAGGAGTGCTTTACGTGGTGCAGGTCCGCCGCCTGGTTCGTGCGGACGCCACAGCCGACTGAGCCGCGGCGATTGTCCGGACGCAGTGGCCCCTCGATTGCTCTCGATGGCCCGCGGCGGAAAAGTGCGGGACAATCTTGACGGGTGAAGTCGGCTAGACCGTCATCTCTTAGAGGAGGACGCTTCCGACATGAAGGCCGTCGTGATGGCCGGTGGTGAAGGCACACGCCTTCGCCCCATGACCTCCAGCATGCCCAAGCCGCTCCTTCCGGTCGTGAACCGGCCGATCATGGAGCACGTGCTACGGCTGCTCAAAAGGCATGGGCTCACCGAGACCGTCGTCACTGTGCAGTTCCTGGCATCGCTGGTCAAGAACTACTTCGGGGACGGCGAAGAGCTCGGCATGGAGCTCACCTATGCCAACGAGGAGAAGCCACTCGGTACCGCCGGAAGCGTCAAGAACGCCGAAGAGGCGTTGAAGGACGATGCTTTCCTTGTCATCTCCGGCGATGCACTGACCGACTTCGACCTCACTGAACTGATCAACTTCCACAAGGCCAAGGGCGCGCTCGTCACGGTCTGCCTGACGCGTGTGCCCAATCCGCTGGAATTCGGCATCACCATCGTCGACGAAGAGGGCCAGGTCGAGCGGTTCCTCGAGAAGCCGACCTGGGGCCAGGTCTTCTCCGACACGGTGAACACGGGCATCTACGTGATGGAGCCCGAGGTATTCGAGTATGTCGAGGCCGACGTTCCGGTCGACTGGTCCGGTGACGTCTTCCCGCAGCTGATGAAGGAAGGCAAGCCGATCTACGGCTATGTCGCCGAGGGCTACTGGGAGGATGTGGGTACGCACGAGTCGTACGTGAAGGCGCAGGCCGACGTCCTGGAGGGCAAGGTCGACGTCGACATCGACGGCTTCGAGATATCCCCTGGCGTATGGGTCGCCGAGGGCGCGGAGGTGCATCCGGACGCCGAGCTGCGTGGGCCGCTGTACATCGGTGACTACGCCAAGGTCGAGGCCGGCGCGGAAATCCGCGAACACACCGTCGTCGGGTCCAATGTCGTCGTGAAGAGCGGCGCCTTCCTGCACCGGGCGGTCGTCCACGACAACGTGTACGTGGGGCAGCACAGCAATCTGCGTGGCTGTGTGGTCGGGAAGAACACCGACATCATGCGGGCCGCGCGGATCGAGGACGGCGCGGTCATCGGCGACGAGTGCCTGATCGGTGAGGAATCGATCGTTCAGGGCAACGTCCGGGTCTATCCCTTCAAGACCATCGAGGCCGGCGCCTTCGTCAACACATCGGTGATCTGGGAGTCCCGCGGCCAGGCCCATCTGTTCGGCGCCCGGGGTGTGTCGGGGATCCTGAACGTCGAGATCACGCCGGAACTGGCCGTACGGCTGGCCGGCGCGTATGCCACCACCCTGAAGAAGGGGTCCACCGTCACGACGGCCCGGGACCACTCCCGTGGTGCCCGTGCGCTCAAGCGGGCGGTGATCTCCGCCCTCCAGGCCAGTGCCATCGACGTACGCGACCTGGAGAACGTGCCGCTGCCGGTGGCGCGGCAGCAGACCGGGCGGGGCAGCGCCGGCGGGATCATGATCCGGACCTCACCCGGCGTGCCGGACTCCGTCGACATCATGTTCTTCGACGGTCAGGGCGCCGACCTCTCCCAGGCCAGCCAGCGCAAGCTGGACCGGATCTTCGCGCGGCAGGAGTACCGGCGCGCGTTCCCCGGTGAGATCGGCGACCTGTATTTCCCGGCCAGCGTCTTCGACTCGTACACGGGGTCGCTGCTGCGGAACGTCGACACGACCGGGATCGCCGAATCGGGTCTCAAGGTCGTCGTGGACGCGTCCAACGGCAGCGCCGGTCTCGTGCTGCCCAGTCTGCTCGGCAAACTCGGTGTGG
The DNA here is from genome assembly GCF_040680735.1 of Streptomyces sp. NPDC051987. Lineage (NCBI taxonomy): Bacteria > Bacillati > Actinomycetota > Actinomycetes > Kitasatosporales > Streptomycetaceae > Streptomyces > Streptomyces sp. NPDC051987. Next base: position 2,671 of record NZ_JBFAXI010000172.1, read on the forward strand.
ACTCGCTGACCATCAACCCCGGTCTGAACGAGGCGAGGCCCACGGAGACCGCCGATCAGCGGCGGGCGGGGCTGGTGCGCCTCGGTGAGATCGTGGCGTCCTCGGGTGCCGCGTTCGGCGTGCGGTTCGACCCGGTGGGTGAGCGGCTGTCCCTGGTCGACGAGAAGGGCCGCATCATCGAGGACGACCGGGCCCTGCTGGTGATGCTCGACCTGGTCGCCGCCGAGCGGCGCAGCGGCCGCGTGGCGCTTCCCGTCACCACGACCCGGATCGCCGAGCAGGTGGCCGCGTACCACGGCACCCAGGTGGAGTGGACGACCACCTCTCCGGACGACCTCACCCGCGTGGGGCGTGAAGAAGGCACCATCTTCGGTGGTGACGGCAAGGGCGGATTCATCGTTCCGGAGTTCAGCAGTGTGTACGACGGTACGGCTGCCTTCGTACGGCTGATCGGCCTGGTGGCGCGGACGCAGCTCACACTCAGCCAGATCGACGCACGGATCCCGAAGGCGCATGTCCTCAAGCGGGACCTGGCCACCCCGTGGGCTGTCAAGGGTCTGGTCATGCGGCGCGTCGTCGAGGCTGCGGGTGATCGTTTCGTCGACACGACCGACGGGGTGCGGGTCGTCGAGACCGACGGGCGCTGGGTGATGGTGCTGCCCGACCCGGCCGAGGCCGTCACCCATCTGTGGGCCGAGGGGCCCGACGACGCCTCCGCGCAGGCGCTGTTGGACGAGTGGTCGGCGATCGTGGACAGCGCCGGACGGTAGTGCCCCTGCACGCGTGCGTGCCGGACACGTGTCCCCCACGGGGTCGGGTCCGGCATGCCGGTGGGGCCGTTCGGAGGTACTGGCCGCAACGTGCGACGATGTGCGGCATGCCGCAGCAACCCCCCGTTCGGAGCAGCGTCTCCCGGCCGTCGCGCCCGGACGCCTCCATGTCGTTGATCACCAACGTCATGGACCACAGCCTCGACGACGGCTACGCCGAGGCGGCCGCGCGGAAGCGGGCGCGGGGGGAGAGCGGCGGTATGCCGAAGACCCTGCGGGCCCGGCTGGGCCTCGCCGGCGGTCTGGTGCTGGCGGCCCTCGTGGTGACCGTGGGGGCCGCTCAGGCGCGCGTGACGGCGCCCGTGGTGGCCAAGGAGCGCCAGGAGCTCATCGACAGGATCGACCGGGAGACGGCGGCCGCGGACAAGCTGGAGACCAATGTCGACAAGTTGCGGGACGACGTCAGCGCTCGTCAGCGTGAAGCGCTGAAGGACAGCGGCGGCAGCGGGCAGGCGGACCTGGTGGGCGTGCTGTCGGGAGCCACGGCGGTGCACGGGCCCGGGGTGAAACTCGTGGTGAACGACGCCAAGGAGGCGTCCTCCGGGGGTGACGCCGGCAATCCCCGGGAGACCTCCGGTTTCTCCGACACGGGCCGGGTGCGTGACCATGACATGCAGCGCGTCGTGAACGGGCTGTGGGCCTCGGGCGCCGAGGCGGTCTCGATCAACGGGCAGCGCCTGACCGCCCTGTCCGCGATCAGGGCCGCCGGGGACGCGATACTGGTCGACAACAGGCCGCTGGTGCCGCCGTACACGGTGCTGGCGGTGGGCGACGGGAAGAGGCTCGGTTCCAGGTTCCAGGACAGCCCCGACGGGTTGTATCTGCATGCCCTGGAGGAGAACTTCGACATCCGGGCGACCATCTCCACGGAGAGTGACGTCCGGTTGCCCGCCGCGCCGAGCGTGATCGTACGTACGGCACAGCCGTACACCGAGAAGACTGAGAAGGGCACATCGTGATCGCCGTACTGGGCCTCGTCGTGGGCGTCGTGGCCGGACTGTTGGTCCGGCCCGAGGTCCCGGCGGTCGTCGAGCCGTATCTGCCGATCGCCGTCGTGGCGGCGCTCGACGCCGTCTTCGGCGGTCTGCGGGCCATGCTGGACGGGATCTTCGACGACAAGGTCTTCGTGGTCTCTTTCCTGTCCAACGTGGTGGTGGCCGCGCTGATCGTCTTCCTCGGCGACAAGTTGGGGGTGGGCTCGCAGCTGTCCACGGGGGTCGTGGTGGTCCTCGGTATCCGCATCTTCTCCAACGCCGCGGCGATCCGGCGGCACGTCTTCCGGGCGTGAACGGCATGGGCGAGCACGAGAAGGAGCCGGAGCACCGGCTGCGCAGAGAACTCCCGGCCGAGGTGCCCGCCAGGGCGCCGGAGGACGAGTCCGCCGGTGGGCCGGAGCCGCAGGCCGGGCTGACCGGCCGCCAGAGGCTGGTCCAGGGGCTGTGGCCACCGCGGGTGAGCCGGGCCCAACTGATCGTCGCCCTCCTGCTGTTCGGGCTCGGGTTCGGGCTCGCCGTGCAGGTCGCGTCGAACAGCGACAACGACAGCGCGCTGCGCGGGGCCCGCCAGGAGGATCTTGTTCGCATCCTCGATGAACTAGACGACCGTACTCAGCGTCTTGAGGACGAGAAGACAGGACTCGAGAAGCAGCGTCAGGAGTTGCAGAGCAGCTCCGACCAGGCGGCGGAGGCCCGCAGGCAGACGGCCGAGAAGGAGCGGCAACTCGGCATTCTCGCGGGCACCGTGGCGGCGCAGGGTCCTGGCATCACGATGACGGTCGACGATCCGAAGGGGACGGTGCAGGCGGACATGCTGCTCGACGCGGTCCAGGAGCTGCGTGCTGCCGGTGCGGAAGCGATCCAGGTCAACGGGGTACGGGTGGTCGCCGGCACCTACCTCACCGACTCCGGGAAGAGCGTGAGCGTCGACGGGAACAAGATCACCCAGCCCTACGTTTTCAGGGTGATCGGCAAGCCGCAGGATCTCGAACCGGCTCTCAACATCCCCGGAGGCGTGGTGCAGACCCTCGAGAAGGAACAGGCGACTGTGACGGTCGAGCGGTCCACCAAGATCGTCGTGGATGCCTTGCGACCGGCGAAGCAGCCTGACTACGCTCGGTCGTCCTCACAGTGAACCGGCGGTGCATGGGGGGCGTCGGGCGAGGGCATGAGGATGCGGGGGGTCGGCGCACCGGGGAACCGGTGCGTGGTGGAAACTGTCTGGTGGATACGGACGTTGTGTGGTTGTCCGGGTCGGCCGGTTTGTTCAGTCAGGGTTCGTCCTGCCCCACGGGCGGGTCTGTTTCGGTCAAGGGGAATCGCCCGTGAAGTTGTTTGCGAAGTTGTTCGGCAAGAGCGCGCGAGAGGGCAGCGACAACGCGACCGCTCGCCATCGCGCACAGCCTGACGCGGAGGGCCAGCGCCCTCTGTTCCGGGACCAGGTGGCTGGTCAGGCGGGTGACATTTCGGGAGGTCAGGGCGCGCCGTCAGTTGACCCGTCCCAGTCCGGCGGCATAGGTTTCGGGCAACCGTCAACCTCAGGTGCGGGTGGAGGGTTCTCCTCCGGCCCGTACGCGTCCAACGTCCCGGCGGGGCAGCCGCGGCAGGAGGATCCGTCCATGTCGGCCCTGGTTTGTACGAGGTGCGGTAACCGCAACGCGGAGAACGCCCGCTTCTGTTCCAACTGCGGTGCCCCGCTGCGTGCGGGCGCCGTCCCCGAGCGTGCGTCGGAGACGACGTCCACGATCTCGATCTCCGGTCTGGAAGCGTACGACGCCGAGGTCACCGGGCAGACCCAGATGCCGTCGCTCTCGCCGGAGGCGCAGGCCGCGGTCGACGCGCTGCCGCTCGGCTCCGCGCTGCTGGTGGTGCGCCGCGGACCGAACTCGGGCAGCCGCTTCCTGCTGGACAGCGACCTGACCACGGCCGGCCGTCACCCGCAGAGCGACATCTTCCTCGACGACGTGACGGTCTCGCGCCGGCATGTGGAGTTCCGCCGCCAGCCGGACGGCTCGTTCACGGTGGCGGACGTGGGCAGCCTCAACGGCACCTACGTCAACCGGGAGCGCATCGACCAGGTCGCCCTGTCGAACGGTGACGAGGTGCAGATCGGCAAGTACCGGCTGGTCTTCTACGCGAGCCGACAGGCCGTCTGACCCCGCCGGACCTCGTCCGGCGGATCCCAGGGAAGAAGGTCCATGCCGCACACACCGAGCGGCGGTACCGGTCACGGCGCCGCCGCCACGGAACCCGGGCTGATGAGCATCGGCACGGTGCTGAACGTGCTGCGCGACGAGTTCCCCGAGGTCACCATCTCCAAGATCCGTTTCCTGGAGTCGGAGGGGCTCATCGAGCCGCGCCGGACCCCGTCCGGCTACCGGAAGTTCAGCGCCGGGGATGTCGAGCGGCTCGGGCACGTCCTGCGGATGCAGCGGGACCACTATCTGCCGCTCAAGGTCATCCGGGAGTACCTGGAGGCCATGGAGCGCGGTGAGGCGGTGCAGCTGCCCGTGCTGGGGCGGCAGCGGGACGGTGAGGCCGTGCCGACGGCCGCCGAGGCCCCGACGGTCGCGCGGATCGGCCGCCGCGAGCTGCTGGCCGCGGCCGACATCGACGAGAGCTGCCTCGCGGAGTGGGAGTCGTACGGACTGATCACTCCGCTGGAGGAGGGCGTGTACGACGCCGAGACGGTCACCGTGGCCGGGCTCGTAACCGAGCTGGGACGGTTCGGGATCGAGCCGCGCCATCTGCGGGTGATGAAGGCCGCCGCCGACCGCGAGGCGGGCCTGGTGGACCAGGTGGTGGCCCCGCTCAAGCGCCATCGCAACCCGCAGACCAGGGCCCACGCCGAAGCCCGTACCAAGGAACTGGCGGCACTCACGGTGAAGCTGCACGCCGCGCTGGTGCAGACCGCTCTCGGGGTGCGGCTGCCGTGAGGACCACGACGAGGCCCGGACCGGGGCCGGATCGGGCGCGCGTTCCGGGCCCGACTACCCAAACGTCCCGGGCACGGCCTAGGGTTGCTGTGTGAACGAGCTCGATGTCGTAGGTGTCCGGGTGGAAATGCCCTCCAACCAACCGATCGTGCTCCTGCGCGAAGTGGGAGGCGACCGTTACCTCCCCATCTGGATCGGGCCGGGGGAGGCGACGGCGATCGCGTTCGCCCAGCAGGGCATGGCGCCTGCCAGGCCGCTGACCCACGACCTGTTCAAGGACGTGCTGGAGGCCGTCGGCCAGGAGCTCACCGAAGTACGCATCACGGATCTGCGTGAAGGCGTCTTCTACGCGGAGCTGGTCTTCGCCAGCCAGGCCCAGGGCGCGTACCGCCGCGTACCCGAGCAGGGCCGGCGCCGCCCGGCGCAGGGCGAGGGCGCACGGAGCCGCCACGGGCGCTTCAAGA
>NZ_JBFAXI010000173.1:0-7762 GCF_040680735.1 Streptomyces sp. NPDC051987
CGGCGCCGAGCCGGCCCGCCCGGCCGGCCGGGCGGGCCGTGGGCAGCCGTGCCGTGCAGCTGTCCTGGGGCGCCTCGAAGGACGACCGGGGCGTGGCGTCGTACGACATCTGGCAGGGCGGAACGAAGATCCACAGTGTGGGCGGGGAGCAGACCGCGGCCGTGGTCACCGGGCTGCGGCCGGGCACCCGCTATGTCTTCACCGTCCGGGCCCGGGACGCGGCCGACAACGTCTCGCCCGCGAGTACGGCCGTGCGCCTGACCACGCCGGGCACCGGCCACGGCCGGGACACCGCGCCGACCGCGTTCACGGCGCGGACCCACGAGGAGAGCGGGGCCTGGTACCTCGACCTGGCCTGGGACCCGCCGCGGCTGGACGCTGTGGTCACGGAGTACCAGATCCGGCTCGACGGCGGTACGGCCACCTCCCTGGTATGGGGAGGCACCCCGCCGAAGGGCCGCGCCACCTACAGCTTCTATGTGGCCCGGGACCATGGCGTGGTGCACCGGGTGCGGCTGAGGGCGCGGCTTCCGGACGGCACCTGGGGCGGCTGGTCGGCGGAGCGGACCGTGACGACGGGGACCTGACCCTCCGTCCGGACCTGGGCCGGACGGAGGAAGACGTCACCTGGCCGGTCGCCCTCCGGGTGCGGGACCCGCCGGGGCCACGTTCGCTGAACCCGAGGCAGCACGGGCGTTTCCCCACCCTCGGCGGCGCACGGGACGTTCCGCCGACCGTGCCGCCGGAGGGCAGACGATGCGCACTACACGACCTCTCCTCCGCTGCGGCCTGACCCTGGCGGCCGCCGCCGCGTTCCCGGCCTGGCTGGCCGGTCCGTCCGCCGCGCTCACGGGCATCTCGGTGAGCACCATCGGCACCACGGTCTCGGTGGTCACGAGCGCCTGCACCCAGAACAACGGCAGCTGGGGCAACGCCTCCCTGCTCAACAGCGGCCAGACGGCCTTCGCCCAGGGACGGCAGGTGGCGCTCGCGGGCACCACCGTGAGCCAGTCCGCCGCCTGGTCGGGGGTGTCGCCAGGCACGTACACGGTGGTCGTCGTCTGCTCGAACGGCGGTACCGCGGGCACCCAGTCGGTGATCGTCTCCGGCACCACTGCGGCGCCCCCGACCACCTCATCCTCCACCACCACCAAGTCGGCCGCGCCCTCCCGGGGCGTGATGGGCGGACTGGGCGGCGCCGCCCGCGACTACGGCCCGCTCACCCTGGGCATCGGCGCGGCGCTGGTCGGCTCGGGGGTCATCGCGACCGGGTGGTACCTGCGCAAGCGTTCGAAGCCGTACCGGCTCTAGGACGGGTCGGCAAGGTCGCCGACCTCCTCCAGGGCATGGCCCAGCCACCGGGTCCAGAAGGTCTCCAGGTCGATGCCCGCCCGGAGCACGAGGTGCCGCAGCCGGTCCCCGGGGGCGTCCTTGTCCGGCGGGAAGTCGCGGCGCTGGATCTCCTCGTACTCGGCCAGCTGCCGCTGGTGCAGCTCCAGATGGCGGCGCAGGTCGGCTTCGAGTCCGGCGGTGCCGACGACCGCCGCCGCACGCAGCCGCAGCAGGAGCACGTCCCGATGCGGCCTGGGGTCCTGGGCGGCGGCGGTCCAGCGGGCCAGTTCGGCGCGGCCCGCGGGCAGGACCTCGTAGCTCTTCTTCTGCCCGCGGGCGGGCTGCTCGGCCGGCAGGGTGCGGATGTAGCCCTCGGCTTCCAGTTTTCCGAGCTCGCGATAGATCTGCTGGTGCGTGGCCGACCAGAAGTAGCCGATCGACCTGTCGAACCTGCGGGTCAGCTCAAGCCCCGACGACGGCCTTTCGAGCAGGGCGGTGAGGATCGCGTGCGGGAGTGACATGGGCTCATCCTAGGGAAGGGCCCTACAGGGCGGCGGCCAGCTCGGTGCCCTGCTGAATGGCCCGCTTGGCGTCCAGCTCGGCGGCGACGTCGGCGCCGCCGATGAGGTGTGCGCTGCGGCCGGCGGCGAGCAGCTCCTCGTACAGGCCGCGGCGCGGTTCCTGGCCGGTGCACAGCACCACGGTGTCGACCTCCAGGAGCATGCGCTCCCCGTCGACGGTGATGTGCAGTCCGGCGTCGTCGATCAGGTCGTACCGGACGCCCGGGACCATGGTGACGCCCCGGTGCTTGAGTTCGGTGCGGTGGATCCAGCCGGTGGTCTTGCCGAGTCCGGCGCCGACCTTGCCGGTCTTGCGCTGGAGCAGGTGGACGGTGCGCGGGGGCGCGGGGCGTTCGGGGGCGGCCAGACCGCCGGGGGCCCGGTACTCCGTGTCGACGCCCCAGTGCCTGAAGTACGTCGCCGGGTCGTCGCTCGCCTTGTCGCCGGCGTCGGTGAGGTATTCGGCGACGTCGAAGCCGATGCCGCCGGCGCCGAGGATCGCGACCCGGTCGCCGACGGGGGCGTCGTCGCGCAGCACGTCGAGGTAGCCGAGGACGCGGGGGTGGTCGATGCCGGGGATGTCGGGGGTGCGCGGGGTGACGCCGGTGGCGACCACGACCTCGTCGTAACCGGTGACGTCCTCGGGGCCGGCGGTGGTGTTCAGGCGCACGTCCACGCCGTGAGCGTCGAGCTGGTGGCGGAAGTAGCGCAGGGTCTCGTCGAACTCCTGCTTGCCGGGGACTTTGCGGGCCACGTTGAGCTGGCCGCCGATCTCGCTCGCGGCGTCGAACAGGGTGACCTGGTGACCGCGTTCGGCGGCGGAGACCGCGCAGGCGAGGCCGGCCGGTCCGGCGCCGACCACCGCGACCCGCTTCCTCAGCCGGGTCGGGGCGAGGACCAGCTCGGTCTCGTGGCAGGCGCGCGGGTTGACCAGGCAGGAGGTGATCCGCCCGCTGAAGGTGTGGTCGAGGCAGGCCTGGTTGCAGCCGATGCAGGTGTTGATGGCCTCGGGCGTGCCGGCGGCGGCCTTGGCGACGAAGTCGGGGTCGGCGAGCATCGGGCGGGCCATGGAGACCATGTCCGCGCAGCCCTCGGCGAGCAGTTGCTCGGCGAGTTCCGGGGTGTTGATGCGGTTGGTGGTCACCAGCGGCACGGAAACGGCGCCCATGAGCTTCTTGGTGACCCAGGTGTAGGCGCCGCGCGGCACCGAGGTGGCGATGGTGGGGATGCGGGCCTCGTGCCAGCCGATGCCGGTGTTGATGATGGTGGCCCCGGCGGCCTCGACGGCCTTGGCCAGGGTGATCACCTCGTCGAGGGAGGAGCCGCCCGGGACCAGGTCCAGCATGGACAGCCGGTAGACGACGATGAAGTCGTCGCCGACGGCCTCGCGGACCCGGCGGACGATCTCGACCGGGAACCGCATCCGGTTCTCGTACGAGCCGCCCCACCCATCGGTGCGCCGGTTGGTGGGGGCGGCGATGAACTCGTTGATGAGGTAGCCCTCGGAGCCCATGATCTCGACGCCGTCGTAGCCGGCCTGCCGGGCGAGGCGGGCGGTGCGGGCGTAGTCGTCGATGGTGCGTTCGACGTCGGCGCCGGTCAGCTCGCGGGGCGGGAAGGGGCTGATGGGGGCCTGGAGGGGGCTGGGGGCGACCAGGTCGCGGTGGTAGGCGTAGCGGCCGAAGTGCAGGATCTGCAGGGCGATCCGGCCGCCCTCGCGGTGCACGGCCTCGGTGACGACGCGGTGCTGCCCGGCCTCCTCCTCGGTGGTGAGCTTGGCACCGCCCTCGTACGGCCGGCCCTCCTCGTTGGGCGCGATACCGCCGGTGACGATGAGGCCGACGCCTCCGCGGGCCCTGGCGGCGTAGAACTCCGCCATCCGCTCGAAGCCGCGCTCGGCCTCTTCCAGGCCCACGTGCATGGAGCCCATGAGCACGCGGTTGGGCAGCGTGGTGAAACCCAGGTCGAGGGGTTCCAGCAGGTGGGGATAACGGCTCATCGGGGCCTCCGTGCGCGGTGTCGTCCTCGTAGTTGTAGAGGACCGCGCACGGATTATGCAACTAGTTGCACAAGAGCCCCGGGGAGACGTGTCTCAGATCACCGCTCACCGGCTTTCGAGCAGGACGTGCAGTTCCCGCTCCTGGTCCCCCGAGGCGGACGACAGGTCGCGCACGGTGAACAGGGATTCGAGGGTCGAGTGGAGCCTGCCGATCGCCCAGTACCCGCCCTGCGCGTCGGCCTCGACCGGGGCGGAGAGCCGGGGCGGCGTGGCGCACTCGTGGGTGTCGGTGACCTCGAACGTGCCGAGCCACACCATCGGGCGGGTCTCGTGGAGCTGTTGCGGGACGTCCGCCATGTCCCGGTCGGACTCGAAGCACTGGCACAGCGCGTCGAACACGATCCGGGCGTCCTCCTTGCTGCATCCGCTGATCTCCAGCGAGACGGGTTCCTCGTGCGGTCGCTCACGGACCATCGTGATCGCTCCTCTCATGGCAATGGCGCGGTAGCACGGGTTCCCCCGCGAACCGCGCCATGCACAACAGAAAAGCACCGATCTCCGGGCCCCGCACCACCCGCCGCGGGCAGGCGGAGGCGGGCTCAGCTCCGGGTGAACCCGTAGGTTCTGCTGCCGGTGAGGACGCAGCGGCCGGGCGACATCACGACGACGCGCAGGGTGCCGGTGCGCCGGTCGCAGTCGACGCCGGCCGTGCCGGCCGGGCGGACACGACCTACGGATGCCGCCGTGTTGAGAGATGGTGGATAAAGTCGGCGGCGGCTTCGGCGCGACGGGTGTGAGCGCGATAGAACAAGGGGAGTCGGCACGGGGGACGACGTGCCGTACGAAAGTTCGAAGGCGGTGCGTGCGATGAGTGCAGCCGAGGCTGCGGTGCCGGGGGGCCAGGAGTCCGTGCGCGGACCCGTGCGGCCGGGCGGGCTGCTGGACGTCCTGAGCGTGGCCTCGGTGGTGCTGGACGCCAAGGGGCGCATCGTCCTGTGGAGCCCGCAGGCCGAGGAGCTGTTCGGCTACTCGGCGCAGGAGGCGCTGGGCCAGTACGCGGCCCGGCTGATGGTGGACGAGCGCCACATCGAGCTGGTCGGCAAGCTGTTCGCGGACGTGATGAGCACCGGGCGGAGCTGGGCCGGCGGTTTCCCGATCCGCCACAAGGACGGAACCGCCCAGGTGGTCGAGTTCCGCAACATGCGCCTCATGGACGACAACGGGGACGTGTTCGCACTGGGTCTGGCCGCCGACCAGTCGACGGTGCGCCGGCTGGAGCAGGACGTGGCGCTGTCCGAGCGGATCGTGAAGCAGTCGCCGATCGGGCTGGCCGTCCTCGACATGCAGCTGCGGTTCGTGTCGGTCAACCCGGCTCTCGCGCGGATGAACGGGGTCCCGGCCGAGGAGCACGTGGGGCGGACGATCCGCGAGGTGCTGCCCAGCCTGGACGCCGACGCGCTGGAATCCGCGTACCTGCGGGTGCTGCGGACCGGCGAGCCGGTCATCGACGAGCCGGCGGTGGGCCGGACCCCGGCCGACCCGGACGAGGAGCACATCTGGTCGGTCTCGATCTACCGGCTGGAGGACGCCCTCGACAACGTCCTGGGCGTGGCCACGTCGGTGGTGGACATCACCGAGCCGTACCGGGCCGGGATCGAGGCGGAGAACGCGCGCCGCCGGCTGGCCGTGATCGCCGACGCCTCCACCCGCATCGGCACCACCCTGGACCTGGAGCGCACCGCCCGGGAGCTCGCCGACGTCGCCGTGCCGGAGCTCGCCGACGTGGCGGCCGTGGACCTGCTGGACGCGGTGGTGGAGGGCCGGCGCAGCACGCTCGGCCCGGGTGAACCGGCCATGCTCCGGTCCCTCGCGGTGCACGCGGCGCGGGAGACGGACGAGGTCCAGGCCGCCGACGCGCCCGGCACCGTCGCCTGGTACGCGCCGGACCGGCTGATCACCCAGTGCGTACGGACCGGGGAGGCCGTCTTCGTCCCGCGGGTCAAGGACGAGGACCTGGCACGGATCTCGCCCTCCCGCGAGGCCGCGGCGGAGCTGGGCCGGTCCGGGGTGCACTCCTATCTCGCCGTGCCGCTGATCGCGCGAGGCGAGGTGCTGGGCGCCCTCGACCTCAGACGCACCCGCAATCCGGCCTCCTTCGACGACGACGATCTGCTGCTGGCCCGGGAACTGGCGGCGCGGGCGGCGGTGCAGATCGACAACGCCCGCTGGTACCAGAACGCCCGCACCACCGCCCTGACCCTCCAGCGCAGCCTGCTGCCCACGCACCCCCGGGTCACTCCCGGCCTGGAGGTCGCCTCCCGTTACCAGCCGGCCGGCGCCACCGTCGAGGTGGGCGGCGACTGGTTCGACGTCATCCCGCTGGACGGGGGCGGCACGGCCCTCGTGGTGGGCGACGTGATGGGCAGCGGCATCAACGCGGCCGCGACGATGGGCCGACTGCGCACCGCGACGACCACCCTGACCTCGCTCGGCCTCGATCCGGCGGTGCTGCTCGAACACCTGGACAAGACCACGTCGGGCCTCGACCACTCCATCGCGACGTGCGTGTACGCCGTGTACGACCCGCATCTGCGCCGGTGCCGGATCGCCAACGCCGGCCACCTGCCGCCGGCCCGGGTCCGCCCCGGCCGGCCGCCGGAGCTCCTCGACCTGCCGACCGGGGTTCCGCTGGGCGTCGGCGGGATCCCCTTCGCCACCACGACCGTCGACTTCGAGCCCGGCGACGAGCTGGTGTTCTACACCGACGGTCTGGTCGAGACGCGCACCCATGCGCTGGACGAACGGCTGGACGAGCTGCTGGCCCTGCTCGACGATCCCGCCCGTCCGCTGGAGGAGGCCTGCGACCTGCTGCTGCGGGAGCTGCACCACCCCGACAACCACGACGACGTGGCCCTGCTCATCGCGCGGGCACGGGAACTGCCGTAGCGGAGACGGTCGCCGCTGCGCCGGTCCGGATTCATGGAATTCACAGGGAATGATGACGGGGTTCTTATCGGCAGGCTCGCACCATTCTCATAGAGGCATGCAGCGCGCGGTGCCGTGTGCCGTTCGCCGATGGGAGCGAGCCGTGACGCACGAACCGGAGTCCGAGAACCGCCGTGCCGTCGACGGCACCGGACCGTCCGTCCCCCCGATGCCCGACCGTCCCCCGCAGGCCGCCCCGGAGTGGGAGGTGCTGTCGGGACCGGGCGCCGGGCGCGAGCCGGGCGTGCCGCTGCGCGACCTGTGGCGCCGTCAGTCGTTCCGGGTACGCGCGGTGACCGTGGCCCTCGTCGCCGGGGCGCTCGCCCTGGGCGGCACGGTGGCGTTCGCGGCCGGCTCCGCGGGCAGCGGCTCCGCCGCTTCGCCCGCGTCCTCCGGCGCGCCGTCGGCACGGCCCTCCGCACCGGACGGGCGCGGGCCCGGTCACGGGTGGTTCGGGATGACAGGCGGCATGGGCGTGCACGGCGAGGCGACCGTCAAGGACCCCGCCACCGGCCGCTACGTGGTTCGGGTCTGGCAGCGGGGCACGGTGCAGAAGGTGGCCGGTGACCAGGTCACGGTGAAGAGCGACGACGGCACGTCCTGGACCTGGACCGTGGGCTCGGACGTCAAGGTCCGCGGCGGCTCCGACGCGCTCAAGAAGGACACAAAGGCCTTCCTCGTCGGCACCCGCGGCGCCGGCGGGAAGCTGACCGCGTCCGGCGCGTTCTCCGGCGACTTCACCGGGATGCGAGGCGGCATGGGCCGAGGCGGCGTGCACGACCGCGGCGGCCCCTGGCAGCGCCCGTCCCCCAGCCCTTCGGGCGACGGCGCCACCACCTGAACCCCCGGGCCGGCGCCCGTCACCTGGGGATCTCGAAGAACACGG
>NZ_JBFAXI010000174.1:0-7748 GCF_040680735.1 Streptomyces sp. NPDC051987
CCCCCCCCCCCCCCCCGGGCGGGGCCCCCCCCCCGCCCGTGTGTCTCCCGCGGTGGCCTCTCAAGGCCGAGGTCAGCACGGAATCAGCACGGCGGCAGGCCCGCGGGTTCAGGACGGCCAGGAAGGCGGTCGCCCCCTTGACGATCTCGTGGCCCGGACCTCGCCGAGTCGCTACGGTTGAGCCATGACCGCACTGCCCGACTGGATGCGCCCGCCGCGCGAGGAAGGCTGGCTCGCGGAGGACCTGGACCGCCTCCCCGAGGCGCCCCGCCACACCGAGCTGATCGACGGAGCGCTGGTCTTCATGATGTCGCCGCAGAGGTGGTGGCACGGCCACCTCGTCACCATGCTCACTGTCGCCCTCATGGAGCAGGCGCCAGGCGATGTCAGGGTCGGCCGCGAGATGACCATAAAGCTCGACGAGCGAAACCGGCCCGAACCGGATCTGCTGTTGACGACAGCCGATTACGACGGGGACCGCACCTGGTTCGCACCGGAGGAAGTGCGGCTCGTCATCGAGGTCGTCTCCCCCGAGTCCGCGCACCGGGACCGCACGGTCAAGCTGCGCAAATACGCGCAGGCCAAGATCCCGCACTACTGGTGCATCGAGGACGAGGACGGGGCCCCCGTCGTGCACGTCTACGAACTCGACGAACCGACGGGCGCGTACGCACCCGCGGGCATCTTCCGCGGCACCCTCAAGCGCCCCGTGCCCTTCGACATCAGCCTGGATCTCGACAAGCTCACGCCGCCGCGGAGCAACTGAGGTCAGCACCAAGTCAGGACAGGAACGCCAAAGGGGCCGGGCTTGCGAGCGGCCGGCCCCTTTGACCTGCGTTTGGGACTAATCGCCTGGCGCACGGCGGCGCCCGAACCGCCTCGATAGCCCGCCCGTGGTCGCCGACCACCGCCCGCGCCGCCTCGCTTCCGCATAATGCCACCGCTGCCCCGGCACTGGCCGGGCCCGGAGACGTTGTGTACACATGGCACACTCGGTACCCTTGAAGCATGACTCAGCCGCTGCCCATAGAGTCCATCCGCGACGTACGTGCTCACTTGGCCGAAGTCGTCGAACGGGCCGACCGTGACGACGTGCCCACTGTCATCACCCGTCGCGGCAAGCAGGTCGCCGCCGTGGTCTCGATCGACGTCCTGCGCAAGTACCAGGAATGGGAGGAGCGCGAGATCAACCGCATCCTCGACGAGCGCATGGCGAACCCTGCCGTCGACATCCCGATCGAGGACGTGATGAGGGAGACGCTGGCACGCAGTGAGTGACTACCGCACGGCGTTCCGGCCCGAGGCCCAGGCCGAGCTGCGCAAGATCCCGCGGGACATGGCGCTTCGCATCCTGGCCAAACTCACAGAGCTGGAGAGCGGCCCCTTCGGCTTCAACACCACCGCACTCGTGTCCCAGCCTGAGCGCCGCCGCCTTCGGGTCGGCGACTACCGAGTCGTCTACACGATCGACAACGGGGAACTGGTGGTGTGGGTCGTACACGTCGTGCACCGCTCCACGGTCCACGACACCCAGCTGCTTCAGGTTCTGCGGACACCTGCGGACCGCACAACGGCCTGACCTGCTTTCTCACAGGTCAGGCCGGTTGTCCACGCCCGATCAGACGTTGAACCGGAACTCCACCACGTCCCCGTCCTGCATGACGTAGTCCTTGCCCTCCATGCGGGCCTTGCCCTTGGCTCGGGCCTCGGCGACCGAGCCGGTTTCGACCAGGTCGTCGAAGGAGATGACCTCGGCCTTGATGAAGCCCTTCTGGAAGTCGGTGTGGATGACACCGGCCGCCTCAGGGGCCGTGGCGCCCTTCTTGATGGTCCAGGCGCGGGATTCCTTGGGGCCGGCCGTGAGGTACGTCTGCAGGCCGAGGGTGTTGAAGCCGACGCGGGCGAGGGTGGCGAGGCCGGGTTCCTCGGCGCCGACCGACTCCAGGAGCTCCAGGGCGTCCTCCTCGTCGAGCTCGGCGAGGTCCGCCTCCAGCTTGGCGTTGAGGAAGATCGCCTCGGCGGGGGCGACCAGGGCGCGCTGCTCGGTCTTGAAGTCCTCGTCGAGCAGTTCGTCCTCGTCGACGTTGAAGACGTAGAGGAACGGCTTGGTGGTGAGCAGGTGCAGGTCGTGCAGGAGCTCGGCGCGGTCCGAGCCCTGGACGATGCCGTGGGCGAAGAGCGTGTCGCCCTTCTCCAGGATCTCCTTGGCCTCCTCGACGGCCTTGACCTTGGGGGCCACGTCCTTCTTGATGCGCGACTCCTTCTGGAGGCGCGGCAGGACCTTCTCGATGGTCTGGAGGTCGGCCAGGATCAGCTCGGTGTTGATCGTCTCGATGTCGTCCTTCGGCGAGACCTTGCCGTCGACGTGCACGACGTTCTCGTCCTTGAAGGCGCGGATGACCTGGCAGATCGCGTCGGACTCGCGGATGTTCGCGAGGAACTTGTTGCCCAGGCCCTCACCCTCGGAGGCGCCGCGCACGATGCCCGCGATGTCCACGAAGTCGACCGTCGCGGGGAGGATGCGCTCCGACTTGAAGATCGACGCCAGCTTGGCCAGGCGGCCGTCGGGGACGCCGACGACACCCACGTTGGGCTCGATCGTGGCGAACGGGTAGTTGGCCGCCAGCACGTCGTTCTTGGTCAGGGCGTTGAACAGGGTCGACTTGCCGACATTGGGCAGGCCGACGATTCCGATCGTGAGCGACACGTTGCGACTTCCCGTAGTGAGAGGGTGAGCGGGCCAGGGGCTGCCCGTGCCGGCGGGCCGGCCGATCCACCAGTTTACGGGTTCCGGTCTCCTGGCCGGCGGCCGCGTCGAACACCTGGACATGCTCTGCTCTTCGGCTTGGTTTCGGCGTGTCTGGGGCCTGATCGGGCACATAAACCGACCTAGGTTGGTCCGATGGAGCAACGCAGGACCCGACCCCGACAGCACGGCCCGAACCGCGGTGCCCCCCGCGGGCCGCTGCCGCCCCAGGCGAGACGGCGGCCCGCGACGGCCGAGCGCCGGCCCGCCGCGGGCAGGTCGCGGCCGGCACCGGCGGCGGCGCCCGCGCGGCTGCCGGCCCCACGGCTGACGGGGCTCGGCTGCGGCCTCTTCTGCATGGCCGTGATGGTTCTGCTCGGCCTCCTGGACGGCCTGCTCCTCGGGGCGTCCCTGACCGCGTACGGCGTGCTGTTCCTGCCGGTGGCCGCACTGACCGCGCTGTGGGTGCGCGGGGGCGATCTGCCGACCGCCCCCGTCGTCGTCCCGATCGGCTTCGCCGTCGGTCTGCCGGTCGTCGCCGACGACGGTGGCGGCGGCTTCCTCGGCGCGGTGATGGGCCTGGTGACGGCCCTGTCCACGCAGGCCGGCTGGCTCTACGGCGGAACCCTGATCGCCGGGGTGATCGCTGTCGTCCGCCGGGTGCGGCTGGTCCGGCGCCGCCGCAGGGCCTGACCGGCGCCGGCTACCTGGCGTGGTGCGCCGCGCGCATCGCCGCGCCGACGATGCCGGCGTTGTTCTGCAGCTGGGCCGGGACGATCTCGGCCTTGATGCCCTCGATGTACGGCAGGAACTTCTCGGCCTTGCGGCTCACCCCGCCGCCGATGATGAACAGGTTCGGAGAGAAGAGCATCTCGACGTGCGTCAGGTACTTGGTGACCCGGCGGGCCCAGTGCTCCCAGGTCAGGTCGCCGTCCTCCTTGGCCTTGCTGGAGGCCTTCTTCTCCGCGTCGTGGCCGTCCAGCTCCAGGTGGCCCAGCTCGGTGTTGGGGACCAGCTCGCCGTCGGTGAACAGGGCGCTGCCGATGCCGGTGCCGAAGGTGAGCAGCATGACGACACCCTTGCGGCCCCGGCCGGCGCCGAACTCCATCTCGGCCACGCCGGCCGCGTCCGCGTCGTTGACCACGGTCACCGGGAGTCCGCCGAGCCGCTCGCTGAACAGCTTGCGCGCGTCGGTGTCGATCCAGCTCTTGTCGACGTTCGCCGCCGTGCGGATGTGGGTGCCGTCGGTGATCACCCCGGGGAAGGTGAGTCCGACCGGGCCGCTCCACCCGAAGTGGTCGACGACCTGCTTGACCCCGTCGGCGACGCCGTCCGGGGTCGCCGGGTGCGGGGTGAGCACCTTGCACCGCTCCTGGGCCAGGTCGCCCTTGTCCAGGTCCACGGGAGCGCCCTTGATCCCGGAACCACCGATGTCCACGCCGAAGATCTGCATGGCTCCACGTTACGTGGTACGACTGACAGTCACGACGTCGGGCGAGCCGAGGTCACACAGTCGTACGGCGGGTGCTCACGCGCCGGCGCCGCTGCCGCCGCGTTCGGCGACCAGGGCGGCCGCCTCTTCACGCAGGTCACGGCGGAGTTCCTTGGGCAGCGAGAAGGTGATCGACTCCTCGGCCGCCTTGACGATCTCGACGTCGCCGTAGCCGCGCTCGGCGAGCCACTCCAGAACCTGCTCGACCAGCACCTCGGGCACGGAGGCGCCGGAGGTGACGCCGACGGTCGTCACGCCCTCCAGCCACGCCTCGTCGATCTCACTGGCGAAGTCGACCAGGTACGCGTCGCGGGAGCCGGCCAGTTTGGCGACCTCGACCAGTCGCTTGGAGTTGGAGGAGTTGCGGGAGCCGACCACGATGACCAGCTCGGCCTCGGCGCCCATCTGCTTCACGGCGAGCTGACGGTTCTGCGTGGCATAGCAGATGTCGTCGCTGGGCGGGGAGATGAGCTGGGGGAACTTCTCCTTGAGGGCGTCGACGGTCTCCATCGTCTCGTCGACGGAGAGGGTGGTCTGGGAGAGCCAGACGACCTTGGACGCGTCGCGGACCTCGACCTTGGCCACGTCCGCCGGGCCGTCGACCAGCTGGATGTGGTCGGGGGCCTCGCCGGAGGTGCCGATGACCTCCTCGTGGCCCTCGTGGCCGATCAGGAGGATGTCGTAGTCCTCGTTGGCGAAGCGGACGGCTTCCTTGTGGACCTTGGTGACCAGCGGGCAGGTGGCGTCGATGGTGGCGAGGCGGCCGCGCTCGGCCTCCTCGTGGACGACGGGGGCGACGCCGTGCGCGGAGAACATCACGATGTTCCCCGGCGGGACCTCCTCGGTCCGCTCGACGAAGATCGCGCCCTTCTTCTCCAGGGTCTGCACGACGTACTTGTTGTGGACGATCTCGTGCCGGACGTAGATCGGGGCCCCGTACTGCTCCAGGGCCTTCTCGACGGCGATCACGGCGCGGTCCACACCCGCGCAGTAGCCACGGGGGGCGGCGAGCAGGACACGGCGGCCAGGCGAAGCGGTCATGGCACCCATCGTAAGGCCGGGGGCCGCCGCCCCCGGACCCCCGTCGCGGCCTGGACGGCTGTCCGAACGGCCTCGTCCCCGCGGCGGGATGAGAGGTGCTGTCGGTCGGCGCCGTTACTCTCGCGGCATGGCTTTGAACACGTCCGCCGAGGCGCCCGTTCCCGTCGGCGAGATCTCCCGGCTCATCGGCGGGTGGATCGACCGGCTCGGGGCCGTCTGGGTCGAGGGGCAGATCACCCAGCTCTCGCGGCGGCCGGGGGCGGGGGTGGTCTTCCTGACCTTGCGGGATCCGTCGTACGACGTCTCGATCGGCGTCACCTGTTTCCGTCAGGTGTTCGACGCCGTGGCCGATGTGGTCGGCGAGGGTGCGCGGGTCGTCGTGCACGCGAAGCCGGAGTGGTACGCGCCGCGCGGGCAGCTGTCCCTGCGGGCCGCCGAGATACGGCCGGTCGGGGTCGGGGAGCTGCTGGCGCGGCTGGAGCTGCTGAAGAAGGCGCTGGCCGCCGAGGGGCTGTTCGCGGCCGGGCGGAAGAAGCCGTTGCCGTTTCTGCCGCAGCTGGTCGGGCTGGTGTGCGGGCGGGCCTCGGCGGCCGAGCGGGACGTGCTGGAGAACGCCCGGCACCGGTGGCCGGCCGTGCGGTTCGAGGTGCGGAACGTGCCGGTGCAGGGCGTGCACGCGGTGCCGCAGGTGGTGCAGGCCGTGAAGGAGCTCGACGCGATGGAGGAGGTGGATGTGATCATCGTCGCGCGCGGTGGCGGCAGCGTGGAGGATCTGCTGCCGTTCTCCGACGAGCAGCTGGTGCGGGCGGTCGCCGAGTGCCGTACGCCGGTCGTCTCCGCCATCGGCCACGAGCCCGACACCCCACTTCTCGACTATGTCGCGGACCTGCGGGCCTCCACCCCTACCGACGCCGCCAAGAAGGTCGTCCCGGACGTCGGGGAGGAGGCGGAGCGGGTGCGGATGCTGCGGGACCGGGGGCGGCGGTGCGTGGAGGCGCTGGTGGCGCGGGAGGAGCGGGGGCTGGCGCACGCGCTCGCGCGGCCGGCCATGGAGGATCCGCACCGGATGGTCGACGAACGGGCCGATCACGTCGCTTCGCTGGTCGATCGTGCGCGTCGCTGTCTCGGGCATCTGCTGGACCGCGCCGACTCCGAGCTGACGCACACGCACGCGCGCGTGGTGGCCCTCTCCCCCGCGGCCACCCTGAAGCGCGGTTACGCCGTGCTGCAGAAGAGCGACGGCCACGTCGTGCGCGACGGAGCGGAGGTCGAGCCGGGCGAGGCGCTGCGGGCGCGGGTCGCCGGCGGCGAGTTCGCGGTGCGGGTGGACGGCCAGGGCAGTGCCCTACGGGCGGACGAGGCGGGATGAGAGGAGCCGAGACGAAATGTGACGACATGTCACGAGACGACGAGCCAGACGACGAGCGGGGCGAGATGAGCGAGGTCAGCATGAGCGGCGGCAAGACGGAGGACGCGCTCTCCTACGAGCAGGCGCGGGACGAGCTGATCGAGACCGTCCGGCGGCTTGAGGCCGGCGGGACGAGTCTGGAGGAGTCCCTTGCGCTGTGGGAGCGGGGCGAGGAGCTGGCCAAGGTGTGCCGGCGGTGGCTGGAAGGGGCTCGGGCCCGGCTGGACGCGGCGCTGGCCGAGGAGGAGGAAGAGGGGGAGCGGGGCGAGGCGGAGCGCTGAGCGACGAGCGACGAGGGTCGGGCGGTGTGAAGAGGGTCACCGCCGGCAGTTTTTGTTGAAACTCGAACGTTTACTGGCGTATGTTCGTGTCGTCAGCCTATCCGGACCGCGGTCCGGATGAACCGCCGATGTGACCCCCGGGAAGCCCCACCATGTCTCTCGTTCTCGACCCCGCCGCTCAGGACCTGCTGTTCCGCGAGGCCCGCACCGCCAACACCTTCACCGACGAGCCCGTCACCGACGAGCAGGTGCAGGCGATCTACGACCTGGTCAAGTACGGCCCGACCTCCATGAACCAGTCGCCGCTGCGCATCACGCTGGTCCGCTCCCCCGAGGCCCGCGAGCGCCTGGTGAAGCACCTGTCCGAGGGCAACCAGAAGAAGACCGCGGCCGCCCCGCTGGTCGCGATCCTCTCCGCGGACAACGAGTTCCACGAGGAGCTGCCGCAGCTCTTCCCGCACTTCGAGGGCGCCAAGGCCATGTTCGAGGGGGCCGGCCGCGAGGCCCGCGAGAAGAACGCGGCCCTGAACGCCGCCCTCCAGGCCGCCTACTTCATCATCGGCGTCCGCGCCGCCGGCCTCGCCGCCGGCCCGATGACCGGCGTCGACTTCGCGGGCGTGCAGAAGGAGTTCCTGGACGACGACCACACCCCGTTCGTCGTCGTCAACATCGGCCGTCCGGGCCCGGACGCCTGGTTCCCGCGCTCCCCGCGTCTGGCGTACGACGAGGTCGTCACCACCGTCTGAGCCACCCCGCGTGCGCGAGAGGCCCCCGGCGTAG
>NZ_JBFAXI010000175.1:0-7398 GCF_040680735.1 Streptomyces sp. NPDC051987
CACCCGCTGGAACAACTCCCACAGCCCGTCCGGCACCAGACGCTCGACCATCACACAGTCAGGCTACCCGGACCTCCAAATGAGATGACCTCTTATCCATTCGGTGGCGCTGTCAAACGGCGGTGAGCGCGGGTCAGGCGGTGCCGGGTTCCTCGTACGGGATGCGGCTCAGGTGCACGACCTTGCCGAGGGTGCCCCATTCGTCGCCGCCGAGCTTGGTCAGCGGGCGCAGCAACTCGCTGCTGGGGCGGCCGCCGACGAGGTAGTCCTCGTCGACCGCGGCATGGAGCACTCGCCCGAAGACCAGGGTGCAGTTGCCCATCCGCAGGGTGGTGTGGGAGCGGCACTCCAGAGCCACGTGCGCGGCTGCCACCCTGGGCGGGCGCACACTCCGGCTGGCCTCGCGCTCGATGCCCGCGGAGTCGAATTCGCTGACCGCGCGGGGGAAGTCGACGGCTGTCGCGTTGATCAGTCGCAGGAGCGGTTCCGACGAGAAGTTGACGACGAACTCCCCGGTCTCCTCGACGTTGCGCAGCGAGTCCTTCCGCCCGATCGAGGTGAACTGGACGATCGGGGGATCGGTGCTGGCGATGCTGAAGAAGGAGTGCGGAGCCAGGTTGTCGGTGCTGCCGTCGGGAGTGACCGTGGAGACCCAGGCGATCGGCCGCGGAATGACGACCGAGGTCAGGAACCGGTAGAAGTCCGTGCTGCTCATCGCCCCAGGGGCGTATTCCACACGCATGGACCGAGTATCGGACCGCCGCACCTGAGCCTTCCGCAGCCGGTCGGGTGTGTCGTGCCGGCTCACGCACCGTGCGTCGCGCGCGTCGTGAGGCCGCCGTGTCACACCCTCCGGTCCTGCCTTGTCTAAGGGGTGTCGAGCAACAAAAAGAGGGTCTGATGCGAGAAATTGTGATTGTCGGTGGCGGCTACGCAGGGTTCTACGCCGCATGGGGCCTGGAGAAGAGGCTCAGTGCGGCGGAGGCGCGGGTCACGGTGGTCGACCCCCGCCCCTACATGACGTACCAACCGTTTCTGCCGGAGGTGACGGCCGGATCGGTCGAGGCCCGGCACGCCGCCGTGTCGCTGCGGCGGCACCTGCGGCGCGCCCGGGTGATCGCGGGATCCGTGACCTCCATCCGTCACGCGGACCGGACAGTCGTCGTACGACCCGTCGATGGAGCGGACTACGAACTGCGCTACGACACCCTCGTCGTGACCGCCGGTGCCGTGACCCGCACCTTCCCCATCCCGGGACTCGCCGAGCACGCGATCGGGCTGAAGCACGTCGAGGAGGCGGTGGCCATACGCGACCGGCTGATGACCGCGTTCGACCAGGCCGCGTCACTGCCTCCCGGCGCCGAGCGGCGACGGCTGCTGACCGTCACGTTCGTGGGCGGCGGGTTCTCCGGAGTCGAGGGCTTCGGGGAACTGCTGTCGCTCGCGACGGCGATGCTCAGGTCCTACCCGGAGCTGAGCGCCGACGAACTCTCCTTCCACCTGGTCGAGGCCCGGGGCCGCATCCTGCCCGAGGTGGGGGACAAGCCCGGTGCCTGGGTGGTGCGCTCGCTGGAGCGCCGTGGCGCGCACGTCCACCTCGACACACAGGTCCGCTCCCTCGCCGACGGCCGGGTGGTGCTCTCCGACGGAGAGGAGTTCGATTCCGCGCTGGTCGTGTGGACCGCCGGCAACGCCTCCAACCCGGTCGTGCACAACCACTCGGACCTCCCGATCGACGAACGGGGCCTGCTCGTGGTCCGCCCCGACCTGCGCGTGGGCACCGCCGGCGAATTCGTTCCGGACGCCTGGGCGGCCGGGGACGATGCGGCCGTGCCCGACCTGGCCTCCACGCTCCCGGGGGCGCACACGGTGCCGAACGCCCAGCACGCCGTACGGCAGGGCAGACGCCTCGCGAAGAACATCGTGGCGGACCTGCGCGGGCGACGCGTCAGGGAGTACCGCCACAGCAGTCTGGGCGTGGTGGCCACCCTCGGGCTGGGACGGGGCATCTTCCAGTACAAGCGGATCGTCATCAAGGGGCTTCCCGCCTGGCTGATGCACCGGGGCTACCACGTCCTGGCCGTGCCCTCGTGGGAACGCAAGATCCGCGTCCTCACGGTCTGGCTGACGGCCGCGGTCTTCGGCCGTGACCTCGTCTCCCTCGCCTCCGTCCAGCATCCACGGGACGCGTTCGTCGGGAGCGGTGATCCGCGGCGCACCGGCGGGAGCCCGGCGGGCGACCGCACGGCCGCCTGACCGCGGAGCACGTCGTGAACGCGGGCAAGGAGGCCGCGCGCGGCCTGACCGACATCGAGACCTTCCTGTGCCGGCAGGCTCACCTGGAGGCGGCGCGGCGGCGCGTCGCGCTCTTCACCACACGGGTGCCCGGGCTGACCCGGGAGCAGAGGGCGGACATCGAGAGCTGGTACCTCAAGGAACAGACCTACGTCGCACGGATGGTGACGGAGCACATCGAGGCGAACGTCAGCGAGGCGCAGCAGCGGCACCGTGACCGCTTCACGCGCTGGCTGCGCGGAACGCTCACCGCGATGATCCTGGTCAGCTCGGCAATGACGCTCTGCTTCG
Organism: Streptomyces sp. NPDC051987; assembly: GCF_040680735.1. NCBI lineage: Bacteria > Bacillati > Actinomycetota > Actinomycetes > Kitasatosporales > Streptomycetaceae > Streptomyces > Streptomyces sp. NPDC051987. Next base: position 2,587 of record NZ_JBFAXI010000175.1, read on the forward strand.
TGGTGCTCCTGAAATCGCTGAGCTGAACGGCTGGACACCGCCTCCGGCCAGCGGTGCCCCCGCCGGCGGGCCGGCCGAGGCGACATCACCAGATCATGCGATGCGCCCGCGCGTGCACGCGGACACCTCATGGCGTGCGTGCGATCACCTGCTCGTCCCCGTACCGGCCGAATCACTTGATCATGCGATGCGTACGGACATCGTCATGCCCCAGTCTGGCCTTGTTGGCGAAGAATGCACTCATCACCTGAGCAGAGTCCTGACGTGAGCCGAGGGGCGGACCGCGAGACCGCGATGTCTCCGCCCGACCGCCGTCGCTCCGTTCAGCTGCGATTGGACCCAGGATCATGTACCTCAAGCCGTCCCCCACGACGAGCGACCTCGACGAGGCCGTCTCGGCCTTCGTCCAGTACCGGGCGCGCCTCTTCGGTATCGCCTACCGTGTGCTCGGCAGCGTGGCCGAGGCCGAGGACGTGGTCCAGGAGGTGTGGCTGCGCTGGCAGAAGACCGACCGCTCCGTGGTGGTGAGCCCCGTGGCCTTCCTGTCCAGTGCGACGACCCGGCTGGCCATCAACGTGGCGCAGTCGGCGCGGGTGCGCCGGGAGACCTACATCGGGCCGTGGCTGCCGGAGCCCGTCGACACCAGTTCCGATCCGGAGGTGGGCGCACAGCGGGGAGAGGCCCTGGAGTTGGCACTCTTGCTCGTGCTGGAGAAGCTGAGCCCCACCGAACGGGCCGCGTACGTCCTGCGCGAGGCGTTCGACTACTCCTATCCGGAGATTGCCGGCATCCTGCAGCTCAGCGTCGTCAACGTCCGCCAGATCGTGAGCCGTTCGCGCAAGCGGCTGGCGGGCGAGCCGCGCGAGAGCGTGGACGCGCTGGAGCACCGGCGCCTGCTGGACGCCTTCGTCGCGGCGGCCCGCACCGGCGATGTGGCCTCGTTGGAGGCCGTCCTCGCCCCTGACATTGTCAGCCTGTCCGACGGCAACGGTGTTCGGGGCGTCGCACGGGTGCCTGTGGTGGGCCGCGCGCGCGTGGCCAACCTGGCCACCGCCACCCGGCGGTTCTGGCAGGGCACGGAGCTGCGACCGGTCCAGGCCAACGGCCGTACGGGCGTGATGATCTACCGAGACGGCTGCCCCACCACGATCCTGACTGTGGCAGCGTCCAAGGAAGGCATCCGCAGGGTGATGTGGCTGTTCAACCCCGGCAAGATCGCCGCGTTTCTGGACTCCGGCGCCCGCACGACCGCGCCCGACTTCATGTCGGCCGCCGGCTGAGCCACACTCCCGGCCCCTTGGACCGGGGCTCCCCCGTCGCGGTGCGGCTCGACCGCCGCCGCCTCGCACCCGCGCCACCGTGCCGGGTGTCCGGTCGCCGGGACGGCCGAACGGTGCCGGGCGTGCACGCGGCGGAACCGTGGTCGCCGCAGGCACCATCGATGGCCGAGTCCGGGCACGGGCCGGCGCCGGCGCCGGCGCGGGGCAGCCGGCGGCACCTGGCGCTGCCGGCGGCGATCGCGCTGACGACGGTGTGGGCGCCCGGACGTACGGCGTTGCCGGTGCCGGCGGCGTCGCGCGGGAACCGTCCCAGGCGGTGACAGGCGGCTGCGACCCGGTCGGGTCCTGGACCGGCGGCCCCGGCGATGTCCGCCCCCGGCCACAGGAGCAGCAGCGTGCCCCAGGCCGTGGTGCCGGTGACAGCACCGTACGTCCGCATCGGCCGGCCCCTCGCGGGCGGGCCGACCGGCACCGCCGTGGCCGCGGTGGCCCTGTCACACATCGAAGTGCCGTCCGGTCAATGGTCTGAAAAGGGACAAGTAGCCGCGCGATCGCGCTCAGGTCCGAGACCGGAATCGAGAACGGCGACGAAGCCGGGCGTGCCACAGGTGCCTGCCTCGCCGTCACCTATCCGAGGACGACGATTCGATGATCAGCACAGACACATCGGTACCCCGCACCCAGCCGGACTTCCGCGAGCCCACGGAGTCGGCGATCGCGATGCTCGACGAACAGGGAACGGTGGTCGGATGGACCCGGGCCGCCGAGCGGCTGGTCGGGTACTCCGCCGGCGACGTGGTGGGCCGGTCGGCCTCCGCCGTCCTGCCGTACTCCCAGGACGCGCCGACGACGGCGGAGTTCGTCGACCGGTGCCTCGCCCGGCGCGGCTGGTCGGGCACGACGACGGTACGGCACCGGGACGGGCACGGGATCGACGTGAGCCTGCGGGTCTCGATGCTGTCGGGGCACGGTGAAACGGTCCGGTGGCTCGTCTCCGTGACCGACATCGGGGAGGCCTCCGGGGAGCCGACGAACGAACTGGTGCGGGAGTCGCTGCTCGCCCGCGTCCCGATGGGCATCGTCGTGCGCGACCCGGACCTGCGGTGCACCTGGGTCAACGACACGATGGAGAGCCACGACGGCATCTCCCGCGACCTCCGGCTCGGACGGCGGTTCAGCGACGTGCGGCCGGGCGCCGAGGCCGAGGCGCTCGAGGAGGCGATGCGGGAGGTGATGCGGGGCGGCCCCGCACAGGTCCACGACCACCGGACGTGGCTGCCGTCGAGCCCGCACCGCGAGCACACGTACGCGGCGTCCGTCTTCTGCCTCCAGGACGCCGACGGGCAGGTGCTGGGGGTGTGCGTCATCAGCGTCGACCTCACCCGGAGCCGGCAGGCACGCGACCGCCTGGCCATCCTCAGCGAGGGCAGCACCCGCCTCGGCAGCAGCCTGGACGTGATGCGCACCAGCCAGGAACTGGCCGACCTGGCCGTGCCGCTGCTCGCCGACTACGTCGCCGTGGACCTCGAACAGTCGGTGCCGTGCGGCGAAGGGCCCCCGGTCCACATCGGCTCCGCGGACCGGCGCCTCCCCGTCTTCCGGCGCGCCGGACTGGCCTCGATCCACCACGGGGTCCCGGAGTCCCCCTGGGCGCACGGGGAGGTCGTCCCCTGGCCGTCCGCCTCACCCTTCAGTGACGTCCTGCGCACCGGGACGCCCCACCTGGAGCCGGTCCTGGACACCGCTCCGGGCACCTGGATCGACCAGGACCCGGCGCGCGCGCGGACGATCCACCAGCACGGCATCCACTCCCTGATGCTCATCCCCATCCGGGCGCGGCGCGTCCTGCTCGGCATGGTGCTGTTCATCCGCAGCTCCGACCCGGGGCCGTTCCAGGAGGTCGACGTGCTTCTCGCCGAGGAACTCGTCAGCCGCGCCGCGCTGGCCCTGGACAACGCGCGCCAGTACGCCCGCGAGCACACCGCCGCCCTCGCCCTCCAGCGGAACCTGCTCCCGCACCGCCTGAAGGGGGGCGCGGCGGTCGACACGGCCTCGCGTTATCTCCCCGCCGACATGGATCACGGCGTCGGGGGCGACTGGTTCGACGTGATCCCGCTGTCCGGCGCGCGAGTGGCCCTCGTCGTGGGCGACGTGGTCGGACACGGGATAAACGCCGCCGCGACCATGGGCCGGCTCCGCACCGCCGTGCGCACCCTCGCCGCCATGGAGCTGCCGCCCGACGAACTGCTCACACACCTCGACGACACGGTCCAGCGGCTGGCCGAGGAGGATGCCGACGCCCCGGAGCAGTACTCCCCGGCCGTGGGCGCCACCTGCCTGTACGCGGTGTACGACCCGGTCACCCGCACGTGCACCATGGCGCGGGCCGGACACCCGCCGCCCGCGGTCGTCGACCCGCAGGGGCGCGTCGCCTTCCCCGACCTGCCCACCGGGACCCCGCTCGGCCTGGGCCTGGGCGCCCCCTACGAGGCCGTGGAGCTGGAACTGCCCGAGGGAAGTCTCCTCGGCCTGTACACCGACGGCCTCGTCGAGACCCGCGAACACGACATCGACGTGGGAATGCACCGCCTCGGCAGCGCCCTTGCACAACCGGGCCGTCCTCTGGAAGAACTCTGCGACAGCGCGATGGAGACCTTCCCGGGGCAGGCACCCTCCGACGACCGTACGCTGCTCCTCGTCCGCACCCGGACGCTCGACCCCGCCCAGGTGGCCTCCTGGACGCTGGTCGGCGACCAGACCGCCGCCCGCAGCGCCCGGCACCTGGCTGCCCGTCAGCTGACCGACTGGGGCCTGGCCGAGGTCGTGGACGCCACGGAGCTGATCGTCAGTGAACTGGTCACCAACGCCGTACGGCACGGCAGCGGTCACATCACCCTGCGCCTGATCCGGCATCAGGTCCTGACCTGCGAAGTGTTCGACTCGAGCGCCTGCGCCCCACGGCTGCGCAGCGCGTGCACCCATGACGAGAACGGCCGCGGCCTCTTCCTGGTCGCCCAGCTGTCCCGCCGATGGGGTTTCCGCACCGTGCCGGGCGGCAAGGTGGTCTGGGCCGAGGAGGACCTGGCCCCGGCATCGCCGGTTCCACGACAGCCCAGGGTGCCACCCGTACCCGCGGAGCGGCCCGTCCTCGTCTCCGCGACGGCCGCGGACCGCGGAGCCGTCGCCGGACGCCGGCCCCAGCCCTGGTAGTACGGGCGTCGTGCCGCGCCCTCCTGGTTTGTGAGGGAGGCCGACAGGATGCAGGGTGGACCGTGGGGCGACAGTGCCGGACCATCCGTTCCGGGCCGGCCTACGGAGGTGCAGCGATGTCGGCACAGGACTCGGCGACCGAGAGCGCCGAACACAACAGCGAGTTCGGCCCCAGGATGCTGGCGGACGTCAAACCGCCCTTTGTTCCCGAGGGTGCCTCGGGTATGACCGTTCTCGTGGAGTGGCCGCCCGGCGACCCCGGGACTCCTCCGCACCGCCACTCGGGGCCGTGTTTCGGCTACGTTCTCGAAGGTGCGGTCCG
>NZ_JBFAXI010000176.1:0-6945 GCF_040680735.1 Streptomyces sp. NPDC051987
TGCTACCTCAGTACCACCGCCTGCCCCGCCACCACCAGCACCACCTGCTCGCACTCACTCAGTTCGCGGCCGAGGGGCGCGGGGAACTGCGCGCCAAGCCCCCACCGGCCCGCGCAGGCGTGACTACGGGACCCGCGTGAAGCCCACCGGCCCGCGCAGGCGTGACTACGGGACCCGCGTGAAGCCCCCGGCCCGCGCAGGCACGACTGCGTGAGCGGTCCGCGTCGGCCCCCGCTACGCGACCCTCGTGAATTCCACCGTCACCTCCGGTGCCCCTCCCGGCACCCCCCGGTAGATCCCCTTGTGCGGCGTGACGTCGTCGTAGTCCCGGCCCCGGCCCACCACCACGTGGTCCTCCCCGGCCCGCACCCGGTTCGTCGGGTCGTACCCGCACCACTCCCCGGCCCAGTACTCGATCCACGCATGGCTCTGCCCGGCCACCGGCCGGTTCAGCTCGGCCTCCCGCTCCGGGTGCAGGTACCCGGAGACGTACCGGGCCGGCAGCCCCAGCCCCCGCAGCAGGGCGATCGTGAGGTGGGTGATGTCCTGGCAGACACCCGCCCGCTGCGCCCACGCCTGCGCGGGGGACGTGTTCACCCCGGTCGCCCCCGGAAGGTACGTCACCCGGTCGGCCACCATCCCGGAGACGGCCACCGCGGCCTCGTGCGGCCCCAGCCCCGCCGCCGCGCCCCGCGCCTTCTTCACCAGCTTCCCCGGCACCGACGTACGCCCCGTCGGCGTCACGAACTCCAGCAGCCGTGACCCCGCCGCCCGTTCGGTCAGCTCCGCCCACCCCGGCGCGGCCGGCAGTGGCCCCGGCGCCGCCGTCTCCACCAGGCTGGACGCGGTGATCGTCAGGTCCTCGTGCGGGTCGAGCAGGTCGAAGCCGGTGACCTGGGTGCCCCAGTAGTCCCAGTACGACCAGACGGCGGTGGCCGGCTGCACCGTGACCCGCGCGTCCAGCGTGGTCTGCCCCGGCAGGGTCAGCGGGGTCATCCGGACCTCGTTGTGCGAGGAGGCCGCGGGCTGGGCGTAGGAGACCCGGGTGGTGTGCCGGATCCGGAGGCGACGAGCCATCTCAGGCTCCTTCCTGGGCCCACTGCACGGGCCCCTGGTACGGGAAGAACCGCTCCGCCACCGCGTCGGCGCACGCCATGCACGCCTGCTGGAGTTCGCGCAGCAGGACCGGCAGCTGCTCCTCCAGGGACGCGGTGTCCAGGTACTCGAGGCGGGTGCGGGCCCGGCCGACGGGGGAGCGGGCCGGGTCCTGGCGGGGCCGGCCGAGCGCGGCCAGGCACTCCTCCGCCGTGGTCAGCGCGTGCAGCGCCGAACGCGGGAAGTCCCGGTCGAGGAGCAGGAACTCGGCCACGCGCGGGGTGTCCCCGAACCCGGTGTGCACCCGCGCGTACGCCTCGTCGGCGCCGCTCGCGCTGAGCAGCGTCGGCCAGTCCGGCGCGTGCGCCGCGTCCAGCACGCGCACGGAGAGCAGCCGTACCGTCATGTCCACCCGCTCCAGGCTCCGCCCGAGGACGACGAACCGCCAGCTGTCGTCCCGGCTCATGGTGGAGTCGGCCAGTCCGAAGAAGAGCGCGGCCCGGCTGCGGACCAGCTCCAGGTAGGCGTAGGGGCCGGTACGGCGGGCCGCGCGCCGCTGGTCGCCGAGCGCGTGCCAGGTGGAGTTGAGGCACTCCCACATCTCCGAGGAGACCGCTTCGCGGGCGCTGCGCGCGTTCAGCCGGGCGGCACCCAGCGCGCCCTCGATGGAGCAGGTGGAGCGGGCGTCGAAGGCGAGCTGCTCCAGCACCTGCTGCATGTCGACCTGCTCCGGACCGGCGTCCACGCCGAGGATCGCGTACAGCGACCGGCAGGCGGCGTCCTCGTCGCGCCAGGGGTCCTCCAGCATCCGGTGCAGATAGGCGTCGAGGATCCGGCCGGTGGCGTCGGCCCGTTCGACGTACCGCCCGGTCCAGGTCAGCGACTCGGCGATGCGGGAGAGGATCACGTCGTTCACTGCTGGTGCGCTCCTTCCGGTACGACGGCACGGGTCCCGTCCGGGCCGAGGCGGCGCGGGACGATCGCCGGGATGGGGCCCGCGCCGACCGGCTCGGGGCGCTCGGCGGGACCCTCGGCGAGCACCCAGGTGTCCTTGGACCCCCCGCCCTGGCTGGAGTTGACGATCAGATTGCCCTCCTGGAGGGCGACCCGGGTGAGCCCGCCGGGCAGCACCCAGATGTCGTCGCCGTCGTTCACGGCGAACGGCCGCAGGTCGATGTGGCGCGGGGCCATCCGTTCACCCGCGAGGGTGGGGGAGGTGGAGAGAGCGACCGGGCGCTGCGCGATGAAGCCGCGCGGGTCGGCGGCGACTGCTTTGCGAGTGCGTTCCAGTGTTGCCTTGTCGGCCTTCGGGCCGATCACGATGCCCTGCCCGCCGGCCCCGTCCACCGGCTTCACCACCAGCTGGTCCAGCTGGTCGAGGACCGCCGCCAACTGGCCCGGCTCATCAGGCCGGTAGGACTCCACGTTGGGGAGGACCGGCTCCTCGCCGAGGTAGTAGCGGATCAGGTCCGGGACGTAGGTGTAGAGGAGTTTGTCGTCGGCGATGCCGTTTCCGATGGCGTTCGCGAGTGTGACGTTACCGGCGATGGCGGCGCTCAGGATGCCGGGGCAGCCGATCACCGAGTCGGGGCGGAACTGCAGCGGATCGAGGAAGTCGTCGTCGAGGCGCCGGTACACCACGTGCACCGGTACCTCGCCGCGCGTCGTCCGCATCCACACCCGGTTGCTCCGGCACACCAGGTCGTGCCCCTCCACCAGCTGCACGCCCATCAGCCGGGCCAGCAGGGCGTGTTCGAAGTAGGCCGCGTTGCTGGGCCCGGGGGTGAGGACGACGACCCGGGGATCGCTCGCCGCCCCGCCGGGCGCCGCGGCGCGCAGGGCGGCGAGCAGCCGCCCCGCGTAGCCGTCCACCGGCAGCACGTGCTGCTCGGCGAAGAGCGAGGGGAAGATCCGGGTCATCGCCCTGCGGTTCTCGATGACGTACGACACCCCGCTCGGCACCCGCACGTTGTCCTCAAGCACCCGGAAGTCGCCGGCCTCGTCCCGGACCAGGTCGATTCCCGCCACATGGATGCGCACCCCGCCGGGTGGCTCCACGGCGTGCGCCGCCCGGTGGAAGTGCGGCGAGCCCAGCAGCAGCCGCCAGGGCACCACCCCGTCCTCGAAGGCCCGCGCGGGTCCGTAGGCGTCGGCCAGATAGGCCTCCAGGGCCCGGACCCGCTGGGCCACGCCTCTTCGTATGAGATCCCATTCCAGGGCGTCGAGGATTCTCGGCACCAGGTCCAGGGGCCAGGGCCGTTCCTCGCCCGCGAAGGCGTAGGTCACCCCGCGGTCGGTGAAGGCCCGCGCCATCTGGTCGGCCCTGAAGCGCAGTTCACTCGGTTCGATCGGCTGGAGTGCCGCCAGTACCGGCTCATAGGCGGTCCTGACCTCACCCGGCCGCACAAACATCTCGTCCCACGCGTCGGCCAACGCGTACGCGTCAAATATGTCCGCCATGCAGGGACGTTAGAGCGGGCGCGTAACGCGGCGATCACCGGCGGATTTCGGGGATTCGCCAGGACCGCCGCGCCACGTGTTCGCGAGCGGACCTCCCGGCAAGGCACCTCCCCGGTGGGTGCGCTGCCCAGGGCCCCGGCCCGATCGGGGGAAGACGGACCGGGCCCCGCCGGGTGCCGGCGACACCCGTGGGAAGCGCTTCCCACAGGTGTCGCGGAGGCCCCGCCGCCACCACCGTCATCTTGTTGCAACGCGGCCTGCTGAGGTGGGGTTATATCGGGGCGAAGCGGGGTGTTACGGCGCCCCCGACGAGGGCAGCCGTGTTGCGGACCCGGTCCGGACCGCTCATAGTTGCGCTGCGGAAGAGGCAGCAAGCCGGGGGTGGAATGGTCGATGGCCGGGCACGGGACGGAGGAGCATCCACACGGTGCCGACCGGCTGTGCGCCGTCGGGGACCGCGTGTACTCCCGGGCCGTGCGCCGGGGCCGGGTGCCGCGCACGGACGCCGACGCGGTGCCCTGCCTGCTGGAGCTGGCGCTGCTCCACCCCGACCCCGACGACATGGACTGGCTGGTGCCGACCGCCCCGCAGGAGGTCATGACCCGGCTGCTGCGCGGGGTGTACGACGAGGTGACGGGCAGCCAGCGGCGGGTGGGCTCGGCGGTGGCGGCGTTCGAGTGGTACGCCGGTCTGGGCAGCCAGGTGCGGGCCGTGTCGGCCGCCGCGGAGGGCACGGCGGCCATCAGGGTGCTCGACGGGCTGTCGCGGATCCAGGCGGCCATGGACGAGGCGACCCAGGCCTGCACGCAGGAGGTGCTGACCGTGCAGCCCGGCGGCATCCGCCGCGAGTCCGAACTGAGCGAGGGGCTGCACCGGGCCGTCGCCCTGCGCGGCCGCGGCGTGCGGATGCGCGACCTCTACACCCACGTCGCCCGCCACGGCCAGGGCCTGCTCAACTACCTGGAGCTGATGGGCGACGCGGTCGAGGCCCGCACGCTCGACGAGGTCATCGACCGGCTGATCCTCTTCGACCGCACGGTCGCCTTCATTCCCGCGAACGCGGACCGCACGATGGCCCTGGAACTGCGCCACCCGGCTCTCGTCGAGTACTTCGTCACGGTCTTCGAACGCCTGTGGCGACTCGCGATCCCGCTCACCGCCCCGCTCCCCGACACCGGCATCGAGGGCATCTCGCACCGGGAGCAGTCCATCGCGGCGCTGCTCGCGGAGGGCCACCAGGACGCGGTGATCGCCGAGCGGCTCGGCATCAGCGTCCGCACCTGCCGGGCCCACATCGCCCGTCTCTCGGAGACGCTGGGCGCGGCCAGCCGTACCCAACTGGGCGTGCGCATCGCACAGGTCGGCCTGGACCGGCCACCGGGCGGTGCGGGCGGCGTGCCGGAAGCGACCCGCACGGCGCCCGACGCGACGGCCACCATCAGGCTTCCCGATCAAGGATCCCCGAGCGTCCGATGAGGCAGCCGAGCCGGGCGCGGCTCTCGCTGCCGAGGGTCACGGTCGGCTCGGCGATGTGGGTACGCCTCGATCCTCACCGCGCAGGGACCGGTCGAGCCGTGGTCCGGTGCGGTACCGGCGGAACGGGCTGCGCGCTCATGGGTGTCTGTTCGGGCCGGCGGGGGCGGTGTCGCTGTCCAGGATCCCGGACTGCGCGATGAGGTAACCGAGTTGGGCCCGGCTGCCACTGCCCAGTGCTTGCGCCAGTTTGGCGATGTGTGCCCGGCAGGTGCGGACGTTCATGCCCAGCCGGCGCGCGATGGCCTCGTCGACGTGGCCCTCCACCAGGAGCTTGGCTATGGAGTGCTGGATGTCGGTGATGCCGTCGGAGGCCGCCTCGTAGGGGCCGTCCACGCCCAGCGGTACGGCGCGGCTCCACATGAACTCGAAGACCTTGATCAGGTAGCGGACCAGGCCGGGATGGCGCACTTCGAGCGCGACCTGCTGGTCGTCGCGGATGGGGATGAAGGCGACCGTCTCGTCACAGATGATCAGGCGCTCCACGATCTCGTCCATCGTGCGGTACTCCGCCTTGCCGTCGGCGAGGAAGGCGGCGTAGGCCAGCTTCTCCGGGTTGTACCGGGCCGTGTGCTGGTAGAGGGTGCGGATGCGCACGCCCCGCTCGATGATCGGCCGGTCGCGCTCCATGCCCCGGAGGACACTGCGCTCGGAGATGCGGTCGCTGGGCTGGACGCTGAGCACCTCGGTCTGGCACTGCGAGGTCGCCAGGTTGAGTGCCGCGTTGATGCGGTCGCCGCCTTCGAGGACGGCGATGGAGTCACTGGAGGCACCCAGCTGAGTGCTGAGCGTCATGAATGGCTCGAAGGCCTCTGCAAGTTCGGTGGACAGACGGCGGCGTTCGGAGATCTCCTGTTCGATGGGGCCGAGCCGTCTGCTGAGGGCGACCGAGGGAGGGGTGGGGCGCAGCCGGTCAGGATCGTCCGGATCGGGAAGGAGCAGACCGAACTCCGTCAGGCAGGGGGCGGTGTCGGCCTCCGCGCGCGCGATGCCTCCACTGCGCAGAGCTGCTGCGTAGATTCGGGTACCTTCCTCACACAGTTCCGTCACCGCATGGGAATGTGTCCCATTTGTGTGATTCATCCCGTATATCCACCCCCCAGGGTCCTGAACATGCAGGAACATGATGCACTCATTGTGTGGCCATCACGTGCCCGAATGAGCCATCGTCTTTCTTGACGGGGGAGAGGAAACTTCAAGTGAGGACGAAGTCGATCATGCGTAACAGGTTGCTTCGCTCGGCGCTTGTCGCGGTCCTGTCCGCCGTCGCGGTTCTTGGTGCCTCAAGAGGGTTTTCGGACGCGAAGGGCGAGGTCCGCGCGAACACCAGTTGGCCGAGCGTGGTGCTGGAATCCACCGCAGAGGGAACCGGGAGCTGACGTGACCACCCCACCGGACGACCGATCCTTCCGCCGTGAAATGGCCACCGCCTACCGGTCCGGCTGGCACTTCATCGACCTGGTCACCGCCATCCCCCACAGCGGTGACTCGTTGATGGTGACCGTCTTCGGTGAGCCGGTCGTCGTCACGCGGGACGAGGACGAGGACGTACGGGCGTACCGGTGCCTGCGCAAGCCCCGGGGTGCGCCGCAGCCCGTGCGGTGTGCGATCCGGTACGGAATGATCTTTGTGAACCTGGACCAACGGGACCACCGGCTGGCTGAGCCGGACGTCCCGGACGTGAGGACCATCTCGGCCACCCCCCGCAGTGCCTGACGCGATTCCCCCGTCGTAAAAGATCGCTCAGGTGCTTCCCCCCGCAGCGGGGGGGGCGCGGGGTGGGGGACTGGAGGACCCGGGGGCTTCTGGTGGGGGTAGTTGGAGGTTGGGGGGGGGCGGGGCCGGTGAACACACGAG
>NZ_JBFAXI010000177.1:0-6862 GCF_040680735.1 Streptomyces sp. NPDC051987
TGAGTTCTCAAGGAACGGTCGCTTCCTTTGTACTCACCCTCTCGGGCTTTCCTCCGGGCTTCCCTTCGGTCTTGCGTTTCCGACTCTATCAGATCCTTTCGGCGTCCGATTCCCGGTCGGCGGGATTGTCTCTGGCTTTCCGGCTTTCGCCCGTCGGCCTTTCGACATTCACTACGTTAGCCGATTCCCGCCGGGACTCATAATCGAGTTCCGCGGGTCCGAATTCGGGCATGCGGGCATGCCGAAATCGACCCCGTCAGGGGAAGTCGCAGGTAGTGGGTGGCCGCTCCCGGCTGCTGGCGATCGCCGTACCCGGTTCAAGCGGCTCGGGCTACATTACGCACCTTCCAGGGACGCGTCAACTTGAGCGGCGCCTCGGCACATGGGCCCTATAGGGGCTCACGGTGGGGTCGTTGGCGACCCAGTAGCGCCAGGGGTGGACGTCGCCGTCGCCTCCCTCGCCGGCGACTCCGGTGCGCGGGCCGTTGCGCACCTGGTCGGAGGGGACGGGGCTGCCGGTCAGTATCCGCAGCGGGGTCTCGCCGACGGCACACGCGTCCGTGCCGTCCAGGGCCCGGTCGACGCCCAGGGCCGTGGCCAGGCGGGCCGGTCCTTTGGCCAGTTCTCTGTCGTTTCGGGCCGAAAGTCGACGTTTGCGAGCGAGTTCGACCCCCTCGACGATCTCGCCGGCGCGGAGCAGGACCGCGCACGCGGTGCCCTCGGGACCGCAGACGAGGTTCATGCAGAACCACATGCCGTAGGTGAAGTAGACGTACACGTGTCCGGGCGGACCGAACATGACGTCGTTGCGGGGGGTGCGGCCGCGATAGGCGTGCGAGCCCGGGTCGTTCGGGCCGTCGTACGCCTCCACCTCTGTGAGGCGCACCGCGATCGGACCCTCCTGGGTGGTGCGGACGAGGATACGGCCGAGCAGGTCGGGGGCGACGTCCAGCACGGGGCGGTCGAAGAAGCTCCTGGGGAGTGGCGTACGGTCCGGGGGCGCGATCATGGCGTCCGAGCGTAGTCCAGGCCGAGGACGCCAAGGGCTGGTCAAGGATTCGTCTGCTTGCCAGGGTGTGGACCGGAACCGGTCGTGGCCGGATCGCGTTTGTAGGGATCAAGGGTCCGTACGTAGTAGGCAGTCGTAGGTAGAGGAGAGTCATGGGGTTCAAGAAGCTGCTCGCGAGCCTGGGGGCCGGCGGGGCGTCCGTGGAGACGGTGCTCACCGAGGAGAACGTCGTACCGGGCGGTGTCGTCCAGGGCGAGGTGCGGATCCAGGGCGGCTCGGTGAACCAGGAGATCCAGGGGCTGTCCGTGGGTCTGCAGGCCCGGGTCGAGGTGGAGAGCGGCGACGAGGAGTACAAGCAGAACATCGTCTTCGGCAAGGTGCGGCTCGGCGGTGCCTTCGAGCTACAGGCCGGGGCCGTGCACGCGGTGCCGTTCGGGCTGGAGATCCCGTGGGAGACCCCCGTCACGATGATCGACGGGCAGGCGCTCCGCGGGATGCACATCGGGGTGACCACGGAGCTGGAGATCGCGCGTGCCGTCGACTCCGGGGATCTGGACCCGATCAACGTGCATCCGCTGCCCGCGCAGAAGGCGATCCTGGACGCCTTCATCCAGCTGGGCTTCCGCTTCAAGAACGCGGACCTGGAGAAGGGGCACATCCGGGGGACGCGGCAGACGCTGCCGTTCTACCAGGAGGTCGAGTTCCACCCGCCGTCCCAGTACCGGGGGCTGAACCAGGTCGAGCTGAGCTTCGTGACGGACGCGCACGCCATGGACGTCGTCCTCGAAATGGACAAGAAGCCGGGGCTGTTCAGCGAGGGCAGTGACACCTTCCGTTCCTTCCAGGTGGGTCTGCACGACTTCCACGGGACCGACTGGGCGGCTTACCTCAACCAGTGGCTGTCCGAGGTCGGCAGCAAGCGCAACTGGTTCTAGGCTCGGGAATCGCGGATTCCGTGACGGGTTCCGTAGTCGATCAGTATCGATCAGGAGGTACCGAGGTGACCGAGCTCAAGCGGCGGCCGCTCCCCCATGATTTCCATCCGCCCGTCCCTTCCTTCACGGTGACGAGCGAGGACATCGAGGAAGGGGCGACGCTCAAGGACGCTCAGGTCTACGCCAAGGGCAACACCTCGCCGCAGTTGCGGTGGGAGGGCTTCCCGGCCGGGACCAAGAGCTTCGCCGTGACCTGTTACGACCCGGACGCCCCGACGGGCAGCGGTTTCTGGCACTGGGTCGTGTTCGACATCCCGGCCTCGGTGACCGAGTTGCCGGCGGGTGCGGGCAGCGGCAAGTTCGAGGGGCTGCCCGAGGGCGCCGTGCAGGTGCGCAACGACTACGGGTCGAAGGACTTCGGCGGTGCCGCGCCGCCGCCCGGGGACGGGCCGCACCGGTACGTCTTCACTGTGTACGCGGTGGACCAGGAGAAGCTCGGTCCGGACGCCGATGTGTCGCCCGCCGTCGTGGGGTTCAACCTGCGGTTCCACGCGATCGCGCGTGCGCAGCTCATCGGGGAGTACGAGAACCCCGAGCAGGGCTGACACCGCGCGCGAAATCAGCTGAGCGTTCATTGAACGTTTGCCCGCCTCTGGTCATGGAAGTGATCAGAGGCGGGCAGTTTTTATTGCGTTGTCCATCTCGGCGCGCCCGTCCAGAGTTGATCCAAGCCCGCCGGGGGTGGGCAGGCGCACATGGGAGGTGGGCTGGATGCGTGACACGCTGGTGCTGAACGCGAGCTTCGAGCCGCTGTCTACGGTGACGTTGAACCGCGCTGTCGTCCTGGTGCTCCAGGACAAGGCCGTCGTCGAGCAGGCCCACCCCGAACTGCGTATGCGCGGTGCGGATGTGGACATACCTGCGCCTCGGGTGATCAGGCTCTGCAGGTATGTACGGGTGCCGTTCCGGAGACAGGCGCCCTGGTCGAGGCGGGGGGTGCTGGTCAGGGACCGGCACCGGTGCGCGTACTGCGGGCGGCGGGCGACGACCGTCGACCATGTGGTGCCTCGGGCCCAGGGCGGTCAGGACTCTTGGCTGAACACGGTGGCCTCGTGCGCGGAGGACAACCACCGGAAGGCGGACCGGACGCCGGAGCAGGCGGGGATGCCGTTGCTTCGCAAGCCGTTCGAGCCTTCGCCGCAGGATGCGATGCTCTTGGCCATGGGGGCCGAGGATCTGGCGGCGTTGCCTGAGTGGCTTTCGGGGGATGTGGCCGCCTAGTCGTCTGCCTGGCCGGACCCCGTCGGCTGCGGCCGCGTTGTGGCTTGTCGCGCCCACGCGGCGGAGCCGCAAATCAAACAGAGCCCCGCGCCCCCAGAAGAAGGTGGGCGCGGGGAACGTTTGTCTGAAGGCGCCGCTAGTCGATGTTCGGCTTCTCGCGGCGCTCCTGGGCCGGGATGTTGCCGCCGCCGTTGGAACCGCCGCCCAGGGGGCCGAAGTTGCCCATCGCGCCGGAGAGGCCCTTGAGGGCGTCGCCGATCTCGCTGGGGACGATCCAGAGTTTGTTGGCGTCGCCCTCGGCGATCTTCGGGAGCATCTGGAGGTACTGGTAGGAGAGGAGTTTCTGGTCCGGGTCGCCGGCGTGGATCGCCTCGAAGACCGTGCGGACCGCCTGGGCCTCGCCCTCGGCGCGCAGGGCGGCCGCCTTGGCCTCACCTTCGGCGCGCAGGATCTGGGACTGCTTCTCGCCCTCGGCGGTGAGGATGGCGGCCTGGCGCGTACCTTCGGCGGTGAGGATCGCGGCGCGCTTGTCCCGGTCGGCGCGCATCTGCTTCTCCATCGAGTCCTGGATGGAGGTCGGCGGCTCGATGGCCTTGAGTTCGACGCGGTTGACGCGGATGCCCCACTTGCCGGTGGCCTCGTCCAGGACGCCGCGCAGGGCCGCGTTGATCTCCTCGCGGGAGGTGAGGGTGCGCTCCAGGTCCATGCCACCGATGATGTTGCGGAGCGTGGTGACGGTGAGCTGCTCGATGGCCTGGATGTAGCTGGCGACCTCGTAGGTGGCCGCGCGGGCGTCCGTCACCTGGTAGTAGATGACGGTGTCGATGTTCACGACCAGGTTGTCCTGGGTGATCACCGGCTGCGGCGGGAACGGTACGACCTGTTCACGCAGGTCGATGCGGTTGCGGATGGTGTCGATGAACGGGACCACGATGTTCAGGCCCGCGTTCAGGGTCCGCGTGTAGCGGCCGAAGCGCTCGACGATGGCGGCGCTCGCCTGTGGGATGACTTGGATCGTCTTGATCAGGGCGATGAAGACCAACACCACCAGAATGACCAGGACGATGATGACCGGTTCCATCGTCGCTCCCCGTACCCTTCTCCGCCTCGGCGCTTCGGCAGATCTTATGGTTGTTGAAGATCTTGCTGGATGAGTCTGACAGACGCACGCGCAACTCGGGGACTCTTCTGTTCAGTTGAGTCTTTCGAGGTCAGATGACAATCGCGGTGGCCCCCTCGATCTCCACGACGTCCACTTCCTGGCCCACCTCGTAGGCGCGATCCGGGTGGAGGGCGCGCGCCGACCAGATCTCGCCGGCGAGCTTGATCCGTCCGTCCGCGCCGCCGTCGACGCGTTCGAGTACGACGGCCTGTCTGCCCTTCAACGCGTCCACGCCGGTGGCGAGTTGCGGGCGCTGGGCGGCGTGCCGGTTCGCGATGGGCCGTACCACGGCGATCAGCGCGACCGAGACGACGACGAAGACGATCACCTGGAGCACGACGCCCGCGCCGAGCCCGGCGGTACCGGCGGCGACCACGGCGCCGGCCGCGAACATGCCGAACTCCGGCATCGCGGTCACCACGAGCGGAATCCCGAGCGCCGCCGCGACGACGAGCCACCACACCCATGCGTCGATGCTGTTCACACAGCCATGGTAGGGCCGGGGGGCCGACCCCGACAGTGCGCTGTGCCGAGTGAGGAAGCGTCAGCCGCGGTCAGGACAGGGGCAGTCCGTGGGCGGTCCACCGGTCGCCGAGCTGTTCGACGACGAGCGGGAGGCCGAAGCAGAGGGAGAGGTTGCGGGAGGTGAGTTCGAGCTCCAGCGGGCCGGCGGTGAGAACCTTGCCCTGGCGGATCATCAGGACGTGGGTGAAGCCGGGGGCGATCTCCTCGACATGGTGGGTGACCATGATCATGGAGGGGGCGATCGGGTCGCGGGCGAGGCGGCCGAGGCGGCGGACGAGGTCCTCGCGACCGCCGAGGTCGAGTCCGGCGGCGGGTTCGTCGAGGAGGAGCAGTTCGGGGTCGGTCATGAGGGCGCGGGCGATCAGGGTGCGCTTGCGCTCGCCCTCGGAGAGGGTGCCGAACTTCCGGTCGACGTACTCGGTCATGCCGAGGCGGTCGAGGAAGGCGCGGGCGCGCTGCTCGTCGACCTCGTCGTACTCCTCCTGCCAGTGGGCGGTCATGCCGTAGGCGGCGGTGAGCACGGTCTCCAGGACGGTCTGGCGCTTGGGGAGCTTCTCGGCCATGGCGATGCCGGCCATGCCGATGCGCGGGCGCAGGTCGAAGACGTCGACCCTGCCGAGGGTGTCGCCGAGGATGGTGGCGGTGCCCTTGCTGGGGAAGAGGTAGCTGGAGGCGACGTTGAGGAGGGTGGTCTTGCCGGCGCCGTTGGGGCCCAGGATGACCCAGCGCTCGCCCTCCTTCACCGACCAGGAGACCTGGTCCACCAGAGCCCGGCCCTCCCGGACCACGGATACGTCCTGAAGCTCCAGAACATCGCTCATGAGCGCGTTGTCTCCCCTTGCAGTGTCGCCGTTCTCGGCTGTCGCGTACGCCTGTGGGCCGGGCGGCGGCGCCGGTGGGCGCGGCCCTTATGAAATCTACGCCACGAGTGCGGCGGTCCATTCCATCGGTCCGGTCCTTAGGGTGGACGCATGCTCTCGGAACCGCGTTCAGGACGCCTCGCAGCTTGGGGAAATGCCCTTTTGGCCGGACTTGCCTCTCCGGACGACGCCGTGCTCGCCATCGTCGGCGAGGACGCGGTGCATCGCGTCGAGGGGCTGCCGGGCGAGTCCGCGCCGGTCGGCCTCACGCTGGCGCTGGGTCGGCTGCGGGCGCTCGGGGCGACCGGGCTGCGGGTCGCGCTGCCGGCGCCGGGGCATCCGCTGGGGCTGAGCGGGCCGCCGGAGTTCAACGCGCGGGCGCTGGAGGCCGAGGAGGCGGTGATCTGTCACGGTGCCGCGTTCGGACTGGTGCCGGAGGTGTCCGAGGCAGGGCCCGCCGGCGACGTCCATGTCGAGGTGGTCTGGCATGTGCTGCCGGTGCGGGAGGCGCCGCCGGCCGACGTGCCGTCGCTCGGTGAGGCGGAGCGGGAGCTGGCGGAGGCGCTGCGGGACGCGACCGACGTCCTGGCGAAGCTGGACGTCGCGGGGTCGGGGCCGGTGGCGGAGGCGGCGATCGACGCGTACCGGGCGCGGGCGGAGCCGGGCCGGGAGGTGCTGGCCCCGGGGTATCCGCCGCGGGCGGTGCGGGTGCTGGAGCTGGCCCAGCGGGTGGGGCTGCTGGTCTCGCTGGCCTATGAGAACGGGCACGGCGGGGCGGTGAGCGCCTCGGAGATGGCGGCGCGGTCGCTGGCGCTGCGGCCGGTGGAGCGGACGGCGCGGCGGGCGCAGGTCGCGGCGTACAACTCCGTTGTGGAGGAGCGTGAGCGGGGACGCTGAGCGCTGGGCCGTGCCGTGCCGCGACGTGGCATGAGATCTCGTCGGCCGGCTGCGGCGCCGTGGTGGCTGGTCGCGCAGTCCCTCCCCCAGCCTTCGGCCGGGGGGGCTTCGACCGGATCAACCGTCCCGAGCAGCTGATCCCCTCGGCTCTCGCCGCGATGCGGGTCCTCACCGACCCCGTCGAGACCGGCGC
>NZ_JBFAXI010000178.1:0-5742 GCF_040680735.1 Streptomyces sp. NPDC051987
GGTGCTTCGCCGGGCGCGGCAGCGGCTTGGCCGCTCGCGCAGTTCCCCGCGCCCCTGAAGGGGCACTGCAGCCCGCGCCCCTGAAAGGGAATCGGGGGAGTTCGTGAGGGACGCTCACGGCAGCGCCCCGTCAGGGGCGCGGGGCTGTGTCTGATACGCGGCTCCGCCGCGTGGGCGCGGCCAGCCCCCACCGGCCCGCAGCTCCCCGACTACCGTCAGTACCGCAAGCTCTCCGGCCCTACCGGTTCAGCTCGAACCAGACGACCTTCCCGGTGCTGAGCCGGGTCGCCCCCCACCGCCGGGCCAGGCGGTTCACCAGGTACAGGCCCCGGCCGCCCTCGTCCGTCGCCCGTGCCTGGCGCAGGCGCGGCAGCTGGGGGACGTCGTCCCCGACCTCGCACCGCAGCACGTCCGTCCGCAGCAACCGCAGCGTCACCGGCCGCGACGCGTACCGCACCGCGTTCGTGACGACCTCGCTGACCAACAGCTCGACGGAGTCGGTCAGTTCCTCAAGGCCCCAGCGGGACAGCGCCCGGCGCGCCAGCCGCCGGGCCCGGCCCGGCGCCGCGTCCTCCGGCTCCAGGAACCAGTACGCCACGTCGCTCGGCGCGATCCCGTCGAACCGGGCCGCGAGCAGCGCGATGTCGTCGTCCCGGTCGCCCGGCCCGAGCATGTCGAGCACCTCGTCGCACAGAGCTTCGAGCGGCGGCGGATGGTCCGGCCCCGTCAACTGCGCGGTGGCGGCGAGCTTCTCGCGCAGCTGCTCTATGCCGGTCCACACGTCACGCAGCCGGGACTCCACCAAGCCGTCGGTGTACAGCAACAGCGTCGCCCCGGCCGGCGCGTCCAGCTCCACCGCCTCGAAGTCGACCCCGCCGACGCCGATCGGCGCCCCGGCCGGCACCCGCAGCACCTCGGCACGGCCGCCCAGGTGCAGCAGGACCGGCGGCGGGTGGCCGGCGTTGGCGATGGTGATGCGGTGCGAGACCGGGTCGTAGACGGCGTACAGGCAGGTCGCCATCCGGTCGCTGCCCAGCCGCTGGGCCTGCTCGTCGAGGTGGTGCAGGACCTCCTGGGGCGGCAGATCGAGGCCCGCCAGCGTCTGCGCGGTCGTCCGCAGCTGGCCCATGATGGCCGCCGACGTCATGGAGTGGCCCATGACGTCGCCGACGACCAGCGCCACCCGGCTCCCGGGCAGCGGGATGGCGTCGTACCAGTCGCCGCCGACGCGCGCGGTCTCGGCGGCCGGCAGGTAGCGGGACGCCAGCCGCACGCCCGTCGCGCTCGGCAGGTTCTCCGGCAGCATGGTTCGCTGCAGCTCGTCGGCGATGTAGGCCTCCCGGCCGTACAGCACCGCCTTGTCGATGCCGAGCGCGCTGTGCGTGGCCAGCTGGGCGGCGACCAGCAGGTCGTCGGCCTCGAACGCCAGCCGCTCCGGGCGGCGCAGGAACAGGGCCGCGCCGATCACCCTGCGGCGGCCGCGCAGCGGGGCGAGGATCGCGTGCTGGGCGCCGGGCACGAGCGCCTCGTTGCCCTCGCCGAGGAGTTCGGGGAGGGCGGCGCGGGCGGCGGGCGCGTCCGCGAAGACCGGCCGTACGCCCCGCAGCACCTCGTTGAGCGCCCCGCCCGGCCGTACCTCGCACAACTCCGCGGTGAGCGCCGCCAGGCCGATCTCGGCCGGATCCGGCTCCGGTACGGGCAGCGGCGGGAAACCCTCGGTGTCCCGCTCCTCCGGGATCCGGTCGGTGCGGCGCAGCCGCAGCACCACCGGGCCGACGGGCCGCTCGTCGCCGACCGGCAGCGGGTCGCGCAGGTAGACCAGGATCGAGTCGGAGAAGGTCGGCACGGTCGCCCGGCACAGCCCCATGACGATCTCGTCCAGGTCGATGCCCCGGGCGATCCGCCGGGTCGCGGCGCCCACGAAGCGCAGCCGGTCGCCGTCGCGCCGCATCGGCATCGGCCGGCCCGGCGGCAGCCCGCGTCCGCTACGGCGCTCCTGCGCGCCCACCGCCCGCTCCGGCTCGGCGCCGGGCTGCGGCGGGATGCCCTCCGGGGCGGGGCGCGGCCGGTGCGGATCCGGCTCGGCGCTGGCGGGCTGGGCGTGCTCGGGGCCGTTGACGGAGTGCTCCTCGGACGTGCTGGTACCGGAACCGGAGGGCGTCTCGCCCGCGCGGGCCTGCGCCGGTAATGCGGTGCCGCCGCGCGGACAGGGCTGCGCCTGCCCCGGCGCCCGCACCTGCGGCTGGGTCTGTACCTGTGGGTGTGCCTGCGCCTGTGCCTGCTGCGGCTGTGGGGAACGCAGGAGCGCCCCGCGGGCCTCCGCGGGGTCGACGCCCGGCTGTGGGCGCTCGTAGGAGGTGGGGTGCTCCGTCACGCGTGTCGAATCCGTCCGTCCGGGGCTGCGCGCCGGGCGCGCAGGTGGTCCCGCCGAAGTGCCGATACCCGGATTACGTGTCCCAGGAACGGATTTTCGGCGTGGCTGGAGGCTGTTCCTGTGCAGCCGGCGAACGATCTGCGGCCCGCGCGCCGCTCACCGGTGTTGCCCTCGTACCCCTCGCTCACGTCCTGCCGCCCCTCGGTGACGTTCGGTCAAGCCCGGCGCATGCTCCGGGAGTTGTGTGCACGCTTCCTTGCGGAGGACGATCCTACGGTTGTGGACCGGGGACGCATCAAGGGTCTCATGAGGACACGTGCGCGGGGGTACGGTCCCAGTCCTCCGGCAGCGACGGTACCCCCCAGGACGGGTCCGGGCGCCAGTGCTGCCAGCCGTCCGAGAAGGGCGGCTCCCAGGCCTCGACGGCCGCCACCGCGGCCAGGCCCGCCGTCCGCACCGCCGCGGCCGTCTCCGCGTCCATCAGCCCGTCACGCTGGGCCTGCGCGAACTCGTCCTCGTCGAGCCAGTGCCAACTGCGGTCCGGGTGTACGGAGATGTCCAGAAAGTGGTCCTCCGAGTCCACCCCGCCGTCCCAGCGGACCAGCGGATGCTCAAGGTTGACGTACCAGTTCTTGAACCGCCAGCCACGCTCCCAGAACAGCCACACCGACCAGGGCTGACCGGGCCGGGCCAGCTTCAGCACGCCCGTGCCGCGCCAGTGGCCGTGGCTGACGGAACGGGGCTTGGTGTAGCGGGACTCCAGCGGTTCGTCACCGAGTGACGAGCCGTCGGCGAGCACGGGTCTGACGCACTCGGTGCCGGGGGCCAGCCAGACGGCGAGCAGCTCCTCGTCGTCCCGGACGACGGTGACGGGGCGAGCGATGTGGAAACCCTGTCCGGCGTTCTCCCGGTACCGCCACAGGATCCGGCTCCCGGGCGTCCAGAAGCCGGTCCCGTCCCCGGTCGCACCGCCCGTCTCCCCGCGTGTCACAGGTCTCACCGCTCCGCCGTCTGCCATGCACAGATATTAGGTGCCGCAGGCATACGACGCTGCGGCCGACGTCACGGTTCCGGTCGGACGGCGAGAAACGTTCGCACGCGGTTACGGCCGTGTCATCCGCAGGACATCCAGCGCCTCGTCCAGCTGCTCGACGGTCAGGTCACCGCGTTCGACGTACCCGCCCTCGACGACCACCTGACGGATCGTCTTCCGTTCGGCCAGCGCCTTCTTGGCGACCTTGGCGGCCTCCTCGTACCCGATGTACCTGTTGAGCGGCGTGACCACCGAGGGCGAGGACTCGGCGTACTCCCGGGCCCGCTCCCGGTGCGCGGTGATCCCGTCCACGGTCCGGTCGGCGAGCAGCCGCGCGACGTTGGCCAGCAGCCGCACGGACTCCAGCACGTTCTTCCCGATGACCGGCAGCATCACGTTGAGCTCGAAGTTCCCGGCCGCGCCGGCCACGGCGATCGTCTGGTCGTTCCCGATCACCTGGGCGGCCACCATCAGCACGGCCTCGGGGATGACCGGGTTGACCTTCCCCGGCATGATCGAGGACCCCGGCTGGAGATCCGGCAGCGAGATCTCGGCGAGTCCGGTCCGCGGCCCCGAGGACATCCACCGCAGGTCGTTGGCGATCTTCGTCAGCCCGACCGCGAGGGTCCGCAGCTGCCCGCTGGTCTCCACGATCCCGTCCCGGGCGCCCTGCGCCTCGAAGTGGTCGCGCGCCTCCGTGAACGGCAGTCCGGTGACCCGTGCGACCTCCTCGATCACCGCGGCGGAGAAACCGGGCGGCGTGTTGATCCCGGTGCCCACCGCCGTCCCGCCGAGCGGCAGCTCCGCGAGCCGGGGCAGCGAGGCGCGCAGCCGCTCGACGCCGTACCGCACCTGCGCCGCGTACCCGCCGAACTCCTGGCCCAGCGTCACCGGCGTGGCGTCCATCAGATGCGTCCGCCCGGACTTCACGACGTCGGCGAACTCCTCGGACTTGCGGGTGAGGGCGTCGGCGAGATGGTCGAGCGCCGGGATCAGGTCCCGGGTGACGGCGGCGGTGGCGGCGACGTGGATGGACGACGGGAAGACGTCGTTGGAGGACTGCGAGGCGTTCACGTGGTCGTTGGGGTGGACGTCCCGCCCCAGCCGCTCGGTCGCCAGCGTCGCCAGGACCTCGTTCGTGTTCATGTTCGACGAGGTACCGGACCCGGTCTGGAACACGTCGACGGGGAAGTGCTCGTCCCAGTCGCCCCGGGCCACCTCCTCCGCCGCCGCCCGGATCGCCTCGGCGATGTCCTTGTCGACCACCCCCAGCTCGGCGTTCACCTTGGCCGCCGCGCCCTTGATCCGCGCCAGCGCCTCGATGTGCGCGCGCTCGATCCGCTGCCCGGAGACGGGGAAGTTCTCGACGGCCCGCTGCGTCTGGGCCCGCCACTTGGCGTGGGCGGGGACGCGGACCTCGCCCATGGAGTCGTGTTCGATGCGGTAGTCGCTCATGCCGTTGTCAGCGACCGGGACGCGGCGGTTGTTCCGGGCGCCTGCTGCATTGGCACCACCGGCGTCACCGGGTCGGGGGACCGGCCCCCCGCCCACCGAGCCGATCATCGCCGACAGATGTGACGATCACCCCAAGGTGACAGGGCGACTCCCGCCGTCACCACGGCTGGCAGGAGGGCCATGCGATGAACTTCACTCCCAAGAGCGTGCTCGGAGCCGTTGTGACGCTGTCCATAGGCGCGACGACCCTGCTGGCCGCGGGCGCGAGCCCCGCCGCCGCGGCCGGCCGCGCCCACTGCGACCGCGCCGAACGCCCCGTCTGGAGCGGCGACCCCAGCCGCAACATGACCGCCCACGGCTGCAGTGTGCCGTCCGGCGAACGCCGCTGGTACCGCGTCGAGGTCGACACCCTCGTCGAGCCCCACCACACGACCGAGTACCTCAACGGCCCCGTCGACCGAACCGAGAAGCTGCACGACCGCACCATCAGATGCATGGGCTACACCACCGACGGCAACACCCTGAACTGGTTCGGCTGCATCCCCCACTGACCCACACACCGAACCGTCCCGGCCGCGACGCAGCCTGCCGAGTACGTCGCGGCGAAGCCCGACACACACCCCCGCCCTCCGGCCCGTCCGGCGTCTGGGGGCACTTTCCCGCCCGTCCGGTGCTGGGGACACCTTCCCGTCCGGTCCGGCGCTGGGGCCCCTTCCCGCCCGTCCGGTCCTGAGGACATCTTTCAGCCCGTCCGGTGCTGGGGGACGTCTTCCCGTCCGTCCGGCGTTGGGGGACGCCT
Source organism: Streptomyces sp. NPDC051987 (assembly GCF_040680735.1). Classification (NCBI taxonomy): domain Bacteria; kingdom Bacillati; phylum Actinomycetota; class Actinomycetes; order Kitasatosporales; family Streptomycetaceae; genus Streptomyces; species Streptomyces sp. NPDC051987. Next base: position 5,662 of record NZ_JBFAXI010000178.1, read on the forward strand.
TCCTGTCCGTCCGGTGCTGAGGACTTCTTTCAGCCCGTCCGGCGTTTGAGGACGAGGCCGGCAGGCCGATTGCGGGGGTCC
>NZ_JBFAXI010000179.1:0-5559 GCF_040680735.1 Streptomyces sp. NPDC051987
ACGTTCTGGGAGCCGGGCGGTGAGGTGATCCACTACCAGAACGGCAACGCCTCCTCGGAGGAGCCGGCCAAGTACATCGTGTTCATGATGTGCGCGCCGAACCAGCCGATGCTCACGCTGGTCGACGACGAGGAACTGGAGAAGCGGGCCCACCTGCGGGCTCCGCGTCCCACCGACTGATCGCCCGCCTGCGCACAGGCCGGTTCCCGACGGACGTCACGGGAGCCGGCCGACGACAGCGGGCGGCCCTCCCCGCGCACCGCCATGGATCTCGCCATGGCGGTGCCGTCGTATGCAGGCCGGCCTCTTGTGGACGCCCGATGCCCGGGGACGCCCGCACCGCGCCCTGGTCAGGAGAGCCAGTCGGTGTAGCGGGTGGGTGCGAGGTGGGCGTTCTTGTCGGTGAGGACGTCGCCGTTGACCACGGCGAACATACCGGCGGTGGGGTCGGTGACGACAGTTCGGGGGTCGCCCTTGCGGGACAGGGTGATCCGGCCCAGTTCGTCCAGGGGGAAGATCTCCGGGCCGGCGACGTTGCGGATTCCGTTCAGCGGGGCGCCGGCGGCGACCTCCGCCACCGCGTGCGCCACATCCTTGGAGGCGATGGGCTGAACGGGCGTGGCGGGAAGGCGGACGCTGTCGACGTCGGCGGTCCAGGACAGGACGGCATCCATGAACTCCATGAACTGCGTGGCCCGGACGATCGAATAGGGGATCGGCCCGTCCGCGAGGATCTTCTCCTGGAGCGCCTTGGCACGGTAGTAGTCCAACTCGGGCACCTGGTCCGTGCCGACGATCGACAGGATGACGAAGTGGCCGACGCCGTTCTTGTCGGCCGCCGCCAGGAGGTTGTCCATCGAGGTATGGAAGAACGCGAGGGAGGCGTCGTCGAAGGTCGGGGAGTTCGTCAGGTTGATGACGACGTCGGCCCCCCTGACCGCCTCTTCCAGTCCCTGGCCGGTGATGATGTCGACTCCTGTGGACTGCGAGTGCGGAACCGCCTCGTGTCCGGTGGCGTTCAAGTCCTTCACGACCTGCGACCCGATCAGTCCCGTACCCCCGATGACCGCGAACTTCATGACATGCCCTTCGGCCGATACCGCGCCCACAATATGACATAAGCCACTATATGTGGGCATCAATGGTTTGGCTCGGACACATGTCCGGGTGCGCGACAGCCACCTCAGCCGCAGGACGGACCACCGCCCGCCGCGGCCACGAATGTCACAACGGCGGGGACCTGTCGGTCAACTGACTGTCCGCATCTGGAAATCCTCCCTACGCGAAGGTGCTCCCTATGGCATTCGACATCAGCAGGCCGTGCGGTGCACGAGTGCCGGCGAGCGTGAGCCCTGCCGCCTCGCCCTCGGCTCGGCGCCCGGCAGCGTACGGCGACACCGACGGAGTCATGTCGTGAACGAGTCGACCCGGTTGCCCCATCTGTCCACCGACAAGGACTTCGACGGAGCGGCCTTCGCACCGATCTACACCACCACCGTGACGGTGAGCGGGGGGATGGCCGGCCACGGGCGGGCCTCGGGAAGAGCTCGCTCGCGCGACGGCGTCCTCGATCTCGACCTGCGCATGCCCGCGGAGTTGGGCGGAGACGGTCAGGGGACGAATCCTGAGCAGTTGTTCGCCGCCGGTATCGCCGCCTGCTTCCACGGGGCGCTGAGTCTGGTCGCACGGCAGGCCGCACTCGACCCCGCTGCGATCTCCGTGGAGTCGACCGTGGCTTTCGGACGTGACCCGGAAGACGGCGGCTACCTGTTGCACGTCGACCTCGAGGTCAGGTGGCCGGACATCGACCTCGCCGTAGCCGCCCCGCTCGTGGAGAAGGCCGACTCGCTCTGCCCCTACACGAAGATGGCCCTGCGGGGGACACCGACGAGTATCAGGCTGGCCTCATAGCCCACGGCGTCGGCTGCCTGCACGCCCGCATGCCGTTTCGCCGGCTGTCATGTGCTTCGTCCATGTGCTTCGTGGTGGCCCACGACAGCCGGCGAGAACGGAAGCCGCCTCCCCTCGGCGCCTGCCGGCCGCCGAAACAGCCCCTTCACAGCGAGTCCGGGGCCACCGGCGGGACGTCGGAGCCGGATTCCATGGCGCTGCGGCTCTGCTTGACGACCTCCTGGACGTGCCGCTCGATGTCCTGTGGATTCAGGCCGAGCGCCTTGCCTATGTGCACGGTCCAGATCTCCGCACGGAGATCGGTCTCGAAATCCAGGTCGGCACGGACGTTCTCCTGTGCGGCCTGCCGGTTCTGGCTCACCATGACGAAGGTGGACAGGAAGATGGCCTCAAGGCTCACGATCATGGTGAGCAGCCCGAACGGGTAGGGGTCGAAGACCGCTGCGGCGCCGAACAGCCTGAGGTTGAGGGCGATCCACACGGCGAACCAGAGGGCATGCACGTAGACGAAGCCCATCGTGCCCGCGAAGGCCGTGATCGCGTCCGCGACCCGGTCCTGCGACGTGCGCACCCTGGCGAACACCAGCCGTTCGTGACGCGCCCGGAGGTCGAGGCGTGGAGGGCCGCCGGAAGCGGAGCCCGGCCGAGAGGCCCGCCCTTCGGATCGAACGGTCATTCGCACTCACACCCCTCATTCCCTCACCGGGGCGCCGTCGCCACCGGTCGCCCATGGCCTGGTCACGACCAGGCGAGGACGCACGCGACGCCCTCGTGTCCCGAGGACACCCGGGAGTACGGCCGGAGGTATGACCGGGGAACCCACGGGATTGTGACGGCCGACGCCTAATCGGCGCACGCGGGCCAGCTGTCACAGATTCCCGGACGGCCCGGTCCTAGTGAGTGACAATCCCACGGCGATCGGAGTAGATCGTGACAATCACCGAACAATGCGTTTCCGCCACGGTGCTGGTGATCGGAACCGGAGGTGCCGGGCTGCGCGCAGCGATCGAACTGGCCGAGGCGGGTGTCGACGTCCTCGCGGTCGGCAAGCGCCCCAAGGAGGACGCCCACACGGCGCTCGCCGCCGGAGGGATCAACGCCGCCCTTGGCACCATGGATCCCGAGGACAGCTGGCAGCAGCACGCGGCCGACACTCTCAAGGAGAGCTACCTGCTCGCCGATCCCCGCACCGTGGAGATCGTCACCCAGGGTGCCGCCCAGGGCATCGGCGACCTGGAGCGCTACGGCATGGCCTTCGCCCGTGAGGAGGACGGGCGGATCTCCCAGCGCTTCTTCGGCGCCCACACCTTCCGGCGGACCGCGTTCGCCGGGGACTACACGGGTCTGGAGATCCAGCGCACGCTCATCCGGCGTGCGGGCCAGCTGAACATTCCGGTGCTCGACGGTGTCTACATCACCCGGCTGCTGGTCCACGACGGCGCCGTCTTCGGCGCCTACGGCTTCGATCTCACCCGTGGAACGCGGTACCTGATCCACGCCGACGCCGTCATCCTCGCCGCGGGTGGTCACACCCGCATCTGGCGGCGGACGTCCTCCCGGCGCGACGAGAACACGGGCGACTCGTTCCGGCTGGCGGTGGAGGCCGGCGCCCGGCTGCGCGACCCCGAACTGGTGCAGTTCCATCCCTCCGGGATCATCGAGCCGGAGAACGCGGCCGGCACCCTCGTCAGCGAGGCGGCGCGCGGTGAGGGCGGCATCCTGCGCAACGCCCTCGGCGAGCGGTTCATGAACCGCTACGACCCCGCGCGCATGGAGCTGTCGACCCGCGATCGCGTGGCCCTGGCCTCCTACACGGAGATCAAGGAAGGGCGGGGCACATCCAAGGGAGGAGTGTGGCTCGACGTCTCCCACCTGCCGCGGCAGACGATCATGACGCGTCTCCCCCGCGTCTACCAGACCCTGCTCGATCTTCAGATGCTGGACATCACCCGCGATCCGATCGAGATCGCGCCCACCGCGCACTACTCGATGGGCGGGGTGTGGGTGCGCCCGGAGGACCACAGCACCGACGTGCGCGGCCTGTACGCCATCGGCGAGGCGTCGAGCGGCCTGCACGGCGCCAACCGCCTCGGCGGGAACAGTCTCATCGAGCTGCTGGTCTTCGGCCGTATCACGGGCCGGGCCGCCGCCGCCTACTCGCGGTCCCTCACCGCCCAGCCGCGGTCGGCGTCGGCTGTCGCACAGGCCCGCGCGGAGATCGACGAGCTGCTGGTGGCCGACGGGACGGAGAACGTCCGCGCCCTGCAGCGCGCCATCCGCAACACCATGACCGAGCACGCCGGTGTGGTGCGCGACGAAGAGGGTCTGTGCGCCGGGCTCGCCGAGCTCGCGGCGATCGAGAAGCGCATGGAGGACGTCGGTGTGCACCCGGACATCGCCGGTTTCCAGGATCTCGCACATGCCTTCGACCTCAAGTCCGCGGCGCTCGCGGCTCGGGCCACTCTCGAAGCGGCACGTGAGCGGCGCGAGACCCGTGGCTGCCACAACCGCAGCGACTACCCCCACCTGGACCCCGCCCAGCAGGTCAACCTGGTGTGGTCGCCCACGACCGGAATCACCCGGGAGAGCATTCCCGCCATCCCCGACGAGATCTCCTCCCTGATGGCAGAGGTCTCGACCGACGGAAAACTCGCCGAATAACGCGGGGGCCCGCGCCCCCTGCCGTTCCGCTTCTCCGGAAAACGACAGCCATTCAACTCACGCCTCGAAAGGGCTTTTGTGAACCACCGTTCTCTGTACCGACGTACCCGCACCCCCTTCACCCTCCTCGCCACGGTGAGCGTCGGAGTCGCGCTCCTGTTCACCTCGATCGGTCCGGCGAGTGCGTCGGGCTCGCCCTCCCCGGCCGCCTCGGCCGACCGGTCCGGCACCGCGAGCAAGCCGACCGTGGTGCTCGTCCACGGCGCCTGGGCCGACGGATCGAGCTGGAACGGCGTCATCACCCGGCTGCGGAGCGAGGGATACCGCGTCGTGGCGCCGCCGAACCCGCTGCGCGGTGTGCGCAGCGATGCCGCGTACCTGGCCGATTACCTCAAGACGCTCAAGGGCCCGATCGTCCTGGTGGGCCACTCGTACGGCGGCATGGTCATCACGAACGCCGCTCTCGGCAGCACCGACGTCAAGGCGCTCGTGTACATCGACGCGTTCATTCCCGCGAAGGGACAGTCCGCAGGGGAGATCGCCGCTTCGGAGCCCGGTTCGGGAGTGATCGTGCAGGATCCGACGACGGTGTTCAACCTCGTCCCCTTCCCGGGCGCGCCGGACGGGGACGCCGACCTCTACCTGAAGCCGCAGGTCGTGCGCTCCTCGTTCGCACAGGACCTGTCCGCCGTACAGCAGAACCGGATCGTAGCGACCCAGCGTCCGCTGGCGGCTTCCGCGGTCACCGAGCCGTCGGGTGAGCCGGCGTGGAAGACGATCCCCTCATGGGCGCTGATCGGACGCCAGGACCGGATCATCCCGGCAGCCGCGCAGGAGGCGGCGGCCAAGGCCGCGCACACCAAGGTCCAGGAGATCGACTCCTCGCACCTCTCCCTGGTCTCCCACCCCGACGCCGTGGTCAGGCTCATCACCACGGCGGCCCGCACCAGCTGGCTGTACTGCTTGGCCGCGTCGACGAGGTGCGAG
>NZ_JBFAXI010000180.1:0-5424 GCF_040680735.1 Streptomyces sp. NPDC051987
TGTTTTACAGCGGTGTGCTCTCCCGATCTCTGGCCCCCGCGGGGGCGGGCGCCGGCTGCCCGGGCCCCCGCCCGCCCGGCGGTGGCCCGGTCGGTGTCCCCCGCACCGACCGGACCACACGCATACCCCCGCCACGAGCCCGCTCCCGCGGACCGGTCTGCCTCCGCCGCCGGTCAGTCGTACGCCGTCCGGTCCGGCCGGGTCAGCGGTCCGGTGTGATCGGCGCAGGCCGGCTGTTCGGTGCCCGGGCGTCGGCGCAGGCCGAAGAAGTCCCGGTACAGCTGCAGCTGGTGGGTCAGCATGTGCTCGCCGTGGTGGACCGGGAGGCCGTGCGCGGCGGCGGTGCGCAGGAGGCGCGTCTCACGCGGGCTCATGATGATGTCCGCGACCACGGTGCCCGGGGCCAGCCGCCCGGGGGCGAAGGGGAGCGGGTCGTCCGCTCGCAGGCCGAGCGGGGTCGCGTTCACCACCACGTCCGCCGAGTCGCCGGCCGGCGGCGTTCCCTCGCTCACGCGCCCTCCCGCATGCTCGGACAGCCGGTCAAGGAGCGTGCGCACCCGGGCCCGGTCCACGTCGACCACGTTCAGGCGGGCCACCCCGGCGAGCACCAGTGCCGCCGCGATCGCGCCGCCCGCTCCGCCCGCACCCACCAGCGTCACCTGCTTCCCGGCCGGCGGATGGCCCGCGGCGACCAGGCCGGCCACGAAGCCGGTCCCGTCGAAGTTCTCCGCGTACCAGTGCCCGTCCGCTTCGCGCCGCAACGCGTTGGTGCTCCCCGCGAGCCGTACCGCGTCGCTGTGCACCTCGGCGAAATCCCGTGCCCTGGCCTTGTGCGGCACGGTCACCAGCAGCCCGTCCACATTGCCCGCCCGCTGCAGACCCCGTACCACCTCCGCGAGGTGGGCGACGGGCGCGTGCACCGGCACCAGGACCGCGTCCAGGCCCAGCTCGGCGAAGACCGGGTTCAGCAGCTCCGGCGCCCGCACCTGTCGTACCGGATCCCCCAGCACCGCGAAAAGGCGGGCACGGCCGGTAATGGCCGGCATCTCCCCAGAGGAATGCGCCATCTGAAACGCCTCCGATCACATCGCTCCGCATGGGCGGCGAAAATCGCCGCCCAGTGCGCCACTCTCTCCCGGGAGCACCCCCCTTACGCCTGTTCCGGCGTCGATTCAGGGTCCTGTTAGGGGGGGTGTTAGTGGTCCACGAGCCGAGCCGGAATGTGACGCTGAGGTCTCCGCCCAAGAGTCCCCATTCAAGGAGAGGTGTTTCGCCATGCTGCGAACCGAACTGATCCGGCCGGTGCCACAGCTGCTGAAGGCGAACGCCGATCGCTTCGGAGCCAAGGTCGCCTACCGCGATTCCGGGCGCAGTGTGACCCACGCGGAGCTGGAGACCCGCACCCGACGGCTCGCCGGTCACCTCGCGGGCCTGCGGCTCCAGCCCGGGGACCGGGCTGCGATCCTGCATGGCAACAGCGTGGAGTTCGTCGAGAGTTACCTCGCGATCACCAGGGCGGCAGCCGTCGGCGTCCCCCTCAACCCCCGCCTCACCGAGGCCGAACTCGCGTACATGCTGGACGACAGCGGGGCCAGGGTCCTGGTCACCGAGCCGGCTCTGCTGGAACTCGTGACCCGCCTCGCCCAGGACCGCCCGCACCTGCGAGTCGTCGTCACAGGTCGGGCACCCGCCCCCGCCGGCATCGTCTCCTTCGAGACGCTCGCCACGACCGAACCCCCCGAGCCCGCTCGCGATGACCTCGGGCTGGACGACGTGGCCTGGATGCTCTACACCTCCGGCACCACTGGCCGGCCCAAGGGTGTGTTGTCCACCCAGCGCAACTGCCTGACCTCCGTGGCCGCCTGCTACGCCCCGATACCCGGCCTCACCCACGAGGACCGGGTCGTCTGGCCGCTGCCGCTCTTCCACAGTCTCGCCCACATCGTCTGCGTGCTGACCGTGACGGCCGTCGGCGCCACCGCCCGCATCGTCGACGGGTTCTCCGCCGCCGAGATCCTCGACGCCGTGCGCGAGGAGAAGGCCACCTTCCTGGCGGGCGTGCCGACGATGTACCACTACCTCGTGCAGGCCGCCCGCGACGGCGGCTTCACCGCACCCGAACTGCGCATGTGCCTGGTCGGCGGTGCCATCACCACCGCCGAGTTGCGCCGTTCCTTCGAAGAGCTCTTCGGCGCTCCGCTGCTGGACGCCTACGGCTCCACCGAGACCTGCGGCTCCATCACCATCAACTGGCCCACGGGCGCTCGCGTCGAGGGCTCCTGCGGACTACCCGTACCGGGCCTTGCCGTGCGACTGGTCGATCCCGAGACCGGCACGGACGTGCCCGTCGGCACCGAGGGCGAGGTCTGGGTCAAGGGCGCCAGCGTCATGATCGGCTACCACAACCAGCCCGATGCCACCGACGCCGCCTTCCACGACGGCTGGTTCCGCACCGGTGATCTGGCCCGCCGCGACGAGCAGGGCTACTTCACGGTCACCGGCCGCATCAAGGAACTGATCATCCGCGGCGGCGAGAACATCCACCCCGGTGAGGTAGAGAACGTCCTGCGCACCGTCCCCGGCGTGGCCGACGTGGCCGTCACCGGTCGGCCGCACCAGGTGCTCGGCGAGGTCCCGGTCGCCTTCCTCGTGCCCGGACCGCAGGGTGTCGACCTGGAGCGCCTGTTCGAGACCTGCCGTGAGCACCTCGCCTACCACAAGGTCCCGGAAGAGCTGTACGAGATCGACCGCATACCCCGCACCGCCTCCGGCAAGATCATGCGGCACGTCCTGCTGGAGCGCCCGGCCCGGCTGCGCGCCTCGGGCGACGGCCGCTATGAGGCCCTGCTGCGCACCGACTGGCTGCCGCTGCCGTCCGTGCCGGCCCCCGGGATCACGCCCGGCCGCTGGGCGCTGGCCGGCGACATCCACCGCACCCCGCTCGCCGACGCCCTACGCGATCTCGGCCACACGGTGCACACCCACCCGTCCCTGAGCGGACCGGCCGAGTCGGCCGATGCCGGCGGGGTCGCCGGCATCGACGCCCTGGACACGCTGCTGGAGGAAATCGCCGCCGGAGGACAGGCGCCCGACGTCGCCCTGCTGCTGCTCGGGGACGTGCCCGGCACCCGGCCCGCCGACCACGTCGACGGGGTCGAGGCGGTGGTCGCCCAGCTCAGCGCGACGCTCGACGCCTGGCTCGCCGAGGAACGGACCGCGGCCGTCCCGCTCGTCGTCGTCACCCGGGACGCCGTCGCGACCGGGACCGACGACGCTCTCGACCACCTCGCCCATCCCGCCGTCTGGGGCCTGATGCGCTCGTACCAGAGCCAGGTCCCCGAACGGTTCGCCGTCATCGACCTGGGAGCCGACGAGGAGTACGACGCGGTCCGGCTCGCCGCCGCTCTCTGCTCGGCCGTCGCCGCCGGGGAACCGCAGAGCGCCGTCCGCGACGGCATCGTTCTGCGCCCCCGCCTGGTCCGCGCCGCGGCCGTCGGCAGCGCCTTCTCCCCGGCGTCCGGCAGCACCGCCGGCGCCCCCGACACCAGCGGCACGGTCCTGGTGACCGGCACCGACGGCGCGGTGGCCGAGCACCTCGTCCGGCACCTCGTCACCCTGTACGGCGCCCGTCACATCCTGCTGGCCGGCCCGGACGCCCACACCTCTCTCACTGACGAACTCGCGCCGGCCGGTGTCGACGTGCGGGCCGAGTCCTGCGATCTCACCGACCGCAGGGGGCTTGCCCGGCTGTTCGCCCGCTCCGGCCCATCGATCACCGCGGTACTGCACATCTGCGGCCGCGAGGACCTCGCCACCCCGCAGGGCCGCCGCCGTGCGCTGCGCGGTGCCCTGGCCCTGCACGAGGTGACCAAGGACTCGACGCTCGCCACCTTCGTCCTGGTCGGCACCGCCGACGGTCTGCACGGCGCCTTCGGCCACGGGCCCGCCGCCACCGCTGCCGCCCTTGACGCTCTCGCCGGCCACCGGCACGCGCGCGGCCTGCCCGCCCTCTTCCTGGCACTGGGCCCCTGGGAGGGCGACGGCGCCACGGGCGCACCCGGACGTCCGTGGCCGGTCGGCACGCTGTCCGCGCACGAGACACTCGCCATGTTCGACGCCGCGCACAACGTCGCCCAGCCCCAACTGGCCGTACTGCGGCCGGACGTCACCGCACTCGGTGACGTCGACGTACCCGTGCTCCTCACCGACCTCGTCGACGTCCCGCGCAGCACCGGCACCGCCCCCGACGAGCGCGCCACGCAGGCCCTGCGGGACCGCCTCGCCGGGCTGTCCGAGAGCGAGCAGCAGCGCGCGCTGCTGGACCTGGTGGCCCAGGAGGTGAGGGCCATCACCGGCCTGACCGCGCTGGACACCGGCCGCAGCTTCAAGGAGCTCGGCTTCACCTCGGCCGGCGCCGTCGAACTGCGCAACCGCCTCACCGAGGAGACCGGGCTGCGGCTGCCGGTCACCCTCGCCTTCGACCAGCCCAAGCCCGTCGCTGTCGCCGGCGAGCTGCGCCGCAGGCTGTTCGGCGGAGGCGGCGCCGGACAGCCGACCCCCGAAGTGCCGGGGAATGCGGGCCCCGACGAGCCGATCGCGATCGTCGCCATGGGCTGCCGGCTCCCCGGTGATGTCGACGGTCCCGAGGAACTGTGGCGGTTGGTCGCCGAGGGCACCGACGCCGTCACCGAATTCCCTGCGAACCGAGGCTGGGACCTGGAACGCATCTATCACCCCGACCCCGACCATCCCGGCACCTCCTACACCCGGCACGGCGGATTCCTGCCGGACATCGCCGCGTTCGACGCGGACTTCTTCGGGATCTCCCCGCGCGAGGCCATGGCGATGGACCCGCAGCAGCGCCTGCTGCTGGAGACCTCCTGGGAGACCTTCGAACGGGCCGGCATCGACCCGACCGGGCTGGCCGGGGCGCATGTCGGCGTGTTCAGCGGCCTGATGCACCACGACTACGGCAGCACCGTCCGGCAGGCGCCGGAGGGCACCGAGGGCTACCTCGGCATCGGTGTCGCCGGCAGCGTCGCCTCCGGCCGGGTCTCCTACACTCTTGGGTTGGAAGGCCCTGCCGTCACTGTCGACACCGCGTGCTCCTCCTCGCTCGTGGCCCTCCACCTCGCCGTCAGGTCACTGCGCAGCGGCGAGTGCACCATGGCCCTCGCGGGCGGTGCGGCCCTGATGCCGACCCCCGGTGTCTTCGTGGAGTTCTCCCGCCAGCGCGGACTGGCCGCCGACGGCCGCGCGAAGGCGTTCTCGTCCTCGGCCGACGGCACCGCCTGGTCCGAGGGCGTCTCCGTCGTCCTCCTGGAGCGGTTGTCGGACGCGCGGCGCAACGGACATCCGGTGCTGGCGGTCGTGCGAGGCTCCGCGGTCAACCAGGACGGTGCCTCCAACGGTCTGACCGCGCCC
>NZ_JBFAXI010000181.1:0-5332 GCF_040680735.1 Streptomyces sp. NPDC051987
CGGGGCGCCGGGCGGCGGCGCGGGGGGGGCTGGCCGCCCAGACCCCCCCCCACCCTGCGGCGGGGGGGGAACCCCCCGCGCCCCTTCGGGGCGCCGACCGGCCTTCCGGGGGGCGGAAGGCCGGGGCGAGGCGGCGTGGTTTCAGTGGTTGAGGCCGAGGTTGCCGAAGGCGGGGTTCAGTACGCCGACGACGTTGACGCTGTTGCCGACCACGTTGACCGGGACGTCGACCGGGGCCTGGATGACGTTGCCCGAGACGACGCCCGGAGAACCGTGGGCAGCGCCGGCCGCGGTGGCACCGCCGGTGTGGGCGGAGGCCAGTCCCGCACCGGCGGCGACGATCCCGCCGGCCACCATCGTCACGGCCGCTGCCTTCTTCAGGTTCTTCACTTCTTGAGCCCTCCTTGGCGATCGCCACGGCGGTCGCCGCGGCACGCACTGAAGAACGGCGGCGGCCAGGAGAAGATGCGCCATCCGGGTGACATTCCCACGACGGTATGAATCTCAGCCCGGAGGGCGACCTTCCAGGTTGCCGCCCGTGAAGCGTTGCGGAGGGCGTTTCAGCCGGTCACACCGTGGCGAACGGCCCACAGGGCGGCCTGGGTGCGGTCGGCGAGGTCCAGTTTCATCAGGATGTTCGAGACGTGTGTCTTGACGGTCTTCTCGGACAGCACCAGAGCGCGCGCTATCTCGCGGTTGGACCGGCCGTCGGCGATCAGCCCGAGCACCTCGCGCTCCCGCTCGGTGAGCGAGCCGCCCCTGCCCTGGCCGGTGCCGGCCTCCTCCTGGGAGAGCAGGGCGCCGGCCACCTCGGACTGGAGCAGGACGTGCCCGGCGTGCACCGATCGGATGGCGGTGGCGAGCGCGTCGGGATCGACGTCCTTGTAGACGTATCCGGCGGCACCCGCGCGCAGGGCCGGGACGACCGTGCGCTGTTCGGTGAAGCTGGTGACGATCAGCACGCGCGCGGGGTTGTCGAGCTCGCGGAGCTTGCGCAGCGCCGCCACGCCGTCGAGACCGGGCATCTTGACGTCCATGAGGACGACGTCGGGGGCCAGCTCCTGGGCGCGCTCGACCCCTTCGGCGCCGTCGGCGGCCTCGCCGACCACCTCGATGTCGTCCTGGACCTCCAGAAAGGTGCGCAGGCCCCGGCGGACGACCTGGTGGTCGTCGACCAGCAGCACCCGGATCGCGTCAGCCACCGGGGACCTCCATCTCGATCGTGGTGCCCTTGCCGGGCGCCGATTCCACGGTCAGCGTGCCGCCGACGCCGCTCGCCCGGTCCCGCATGGAGACCAGGCCGAGGTGGCGTCCGGCGCGCCGGGTGAGGTGCGGGTCGAAGCCGCTGCCGTCGTCGGTGACCCGCAGGACGGCTCCGCCGCCGCGCCGGTTCACGGTCACGTCGACGTGGTCGGCCCCGGAGTGCCGCAGGGCGTTGTGCAGCGCTTCCTGGGCGACCCGGAGCAGCGCCTCCTCCTGGGCGGCGGGCAGGGCCCGGAAGCCACTGGCGGCGAAGGTCACGCGCGCGGTGTGGGCGCGGTCCAGGACCTGGACCTGGGTGCGCAGGGTGGCGAGCAGACCGTCCTCGTCGAGGGCGGCGGGGCGCAGTTCGACGACGGCGGCGCGCAGCTCTTCGGTGGCCTCGGCGGCGAGCGCGGCCACCTGCTGCAGCTCGCCCTTGGCGCGGGCGGGATCGCGGTCGACCAGGGCCGCGGCGGCCTGGGCGGTCAGGCGCAGGGAGAACAGCTTCTGGCTGACCGCGTCGTGCAGCTCGTGGGCGAGCCGGGAGCGCTCCTCGGCGATGGTCAGCTCGCGGCTGCGCTCGTAGAGGCGGGCGTTGGTGAGCGCGATGGCCGCGTGCTGGGCGAGGATCGAGAGCAGTTCCTCGTCCTCGGCGGTGAAGCCGCAGCCTCCGTCGGGCTTCTCGCAGTTCTTGTTGGCGAGGAACAGGGCGCCGATCACCTCGTCGCCGTCGCGGATCGGCAGCCCCAGGAAGTCGGACATCTCGGGGTGGGCGGACGGCCAGCCCTCGAAGCGGGGGTCCGTGCGGACGTCGGCGAGCCGCTCGGCCTTCGCCTCGCGCAGCATCGCCGCGAGGATGCCGTGCTGGCGCGGGAGCGGGCCGATGGCCTTCCACTGGGCGTCGGTGACGCCGTCCACCACGAACTGGGCGAAGCCGCCGTGGTCGTCGGGGACCCCGAGCGCGGCGTACTGCGCGTCGAGCAGCTCGCGCGCGGAGGCGACGATCGTCTTGAGGACGTCGCGCACCTCCAGATGCCGGCTCATCGCCAGCAGCGCGGAGCTCACCGCCGCGAGACCGGCGCGGGGACCTTGACTCATGCCCTCACGGTACCGGCGGGCTGTGACACCGGGGATCGGGCCGGCGGCGCAGGGCGTGGACCGGTGGCCGTAGTCCTGGGGGCCTAGGACGTGAGGCTCGGACCGACGGCTTAGTCCGAAGGGCCCGGCAGGTTGCGGCCCGCGTCCGAGGCGGCCGGGGCGGGCGCGTTCCTAGGTTGGGATCACCGCCGACGCGGGCGGACGGAGCCGAGGGGACGGTTGTCATGCCGGTAGGGATCATCACGGGAGCCTCGAAGGGGCTGGGGCGGGCGCTGGCCGAGGCGCTGGCCGCGCGCGGCTGGGATCTGGTGCTGGACGCCAGGGGCGCCGGGGTGCTGAAGGAGACGGCGGAGGCCGTCGCGGGACACGGGAGGCGGGTGATGGCGCTGCCGGGCGATGTGACGGACGGCGGGCACCGCGCGGACCTGGTGGCCGCCGCGCGGGAGCTGGGCGGGGTGGACCTGGTGGTGAACAACGCCAGTGCGCTGGGCGCCGAGCCGCTGGTGCGCCTGGACGAGCTGCCGTTGGCGGGGCTGCGCCGGGCGCTGGAGGTGAACGTGGTGGCCGCGCTGGGCCTGGTCCAGGAGGCGCTGCCGCTGCTGCGGGAGTCGGCGGCGGGTGCGGTGGTCACGGTCAGTTCGGACGCGGGTGCCGAGGCGTACGAGACCTGGGGCGGTTACGGCGCCTCGAAGGCGGCGCTGGACCAGCTGGCGGCGGTGCTCGGCGTGGAGGAGCCGGGGCTGCGGGTGTGGGCGGTGGATCCCGGGGACATGGCGACCGACCTGTACGCGGCGGCCGTACCGGACGACGGGGATCCGCGGCCCGCGCCGGTGAGTGTCGTGCCGGCGTTCCTGCGGCTGCTCGACGAGCGGCCGGCCAGCGGGCGGTACGGGGCGCCGGCGCTGGTGGAGGGGCGATGACGACGGTGGTGCGGGTGCCGAAGGAGCTGTCCGCGCGGGTGCCGGCCGAGCAGCGGGGACCGGGGCTGGAACGGGACGCTGTACGGCTGCTGGTGTCGCGCGGGACGGCGGTGTCGCATCACGCCTTCGCCGAGCTGCCGCGTCTGCTGCGGGCCGGGGACGTGCTGGTGGTGAACACCTCGGCGACGCTGGCGGCGGCCGTGGACGGAAAGGCGGGGCACGCGCGCGTGGTCGTGCACTTCTCCACGCGCGGGGACGACGGCCGGTGGGCGGTCGAGGTGCGGGAGCCGGACGGGAACGGCACGACACGCCCGCGTGCGGGCGCCCGCGCGGGAACGGAGGTGCTGCTGCCGGGGGGCGGGCGGCTGGTGCTGGAGGAGCCGTTGAGCGAGCGGGGCGAGCGGCTGTGGTGGGCGCGGACCTCGGCGGACGTACGCGAGGTGCTGCGGGAGCACGGGCGGCCGATTCGCTACTCCTACACGGAGCGGGACCAGCCGCTGTCCGTCTACCAGACGGTGTTCGCGCTGCCGTCGGCGGACGGGGCGGGGAGCGCGGAGATGCCGAGCGCGGCGCGACCCTTCACCGCGCGGCTGGTGGCCGAGCTGGTGAGCCGAGGGGTGCAGTTCGCGCCGATCACACTGCACACCGGGGTGTCGTCGGCGGAGGTGCACGAGCCGCCGTACGCCGAACGTTTCGCCGTGCCGGAGGCGTCGGCGCGGCTGATCAACAGCGTGCGTGCGGGCGAGGGGCGGGTGGTCGCGGTCGGTACGACCGCCGTGCGGGCCGTGGAGTCGGCCGCCGGGGCCGACGGGGCGGTGCGGGCGGCCGAGGGGTGGACGGAGCTCGTGGTGACGCCCGAGCGCGGGGTGCGGGTGGTGGACGGGCTGCTGACCGGGCTGCACGAACCGGAGGCCTCGCATCTGCTGATGCTTGAGGCGGTCGCGGGGCGGGCCGCGGTGGACCGCAGCTACGAGGAGGCGCTGCGCGGGCGCTATCTGTGGCACGAGTTCGGGGACGTGCACCTCATCCTGCCGGAGGAGGACTCTCACGCAGAGCATTGCTAGAGCAACTCATGGTGAGAAACCCAGGAGGGCGATGTGAGGCCGCGCATAGGGCGCACATCACATACGAACGGACATAGGAGATAAATACTCCCGGCGCGAACGGGGCAGACATTCCAATCTGTCCCGATTTGCCCCCACAGGCTCCACTACCGGGGGTCGTACGTCACACCTTTGCCACGGCATTTTGCGGCCGCTAAGAATGGCTGCCGTCGCTCAGCACCGCGGGTTCCCCCCGCGGTGTTCGTGCAGGAGGAGCCGGTCTCCCCCGCGGACAACGAGCGACCTCCGCGCTATTCGAAGAGGTCTCCACCGCCATGCCCAAGCACGCCCACAGTCCCACGCTGACCAAGCACCACAAGATCGCGCTCGCCGGTGTCGCCACGATCGGCGCCGCCGCCCTCGCCTTCTCGGCCGTGCCCAGCAGCGCCAAGACGGTCACGTCCGGTGCCCCCGAGACCGCCGCCAAGGCGGCCTACGGCACCGAGCAGGTCAAGGACGTCACGGGCTCGGTCACGGACCGGCTCGCCCTGGAGAACGTCAAGGTCGAGGCCATCGCCGCCGCCAAGAAGCAGGCGGCCATCGCCCACCAGCTGCACGCGGCGCACGTGAAGCAGGCCCATGCCGCCCACGTGCAGCACGTCGCCACCGTCAACAAGACCGCAGCCCAGCAGGCCGCGAGCCGGTCCGCGCAGCGCCCGCAGATCCAGCTGGTCGCCGCCAAGACCTACGCCAACAACCTCGACGGCTGGATCCGCCAGGCCCTCGACATCATGAAGGCCAAGGGCATCCCCGGCTCCTACAGCGGCCTGCACCGCAACATCATGCGGGAGTCCTCCGGCAACCCGAACGCCATCAACAACTGGGACATCAACGCGATCAACGGCATCCCGTCCAAGGGCCTGCTGCAGGTCAGTGCTGGTTGATCCGGAACGAGGACACGGTGCCGTCGGCGGTCGACTTCGCCGTCCACACGACGGTCAGGTCGATGCCGATCCGCAGGCCGTCCTC
>NZ_JBFAXI010000182.1:0-5214 GCF_040680735.1 Streptomyces sp. NPDC051987
CCGGTGCTGAGGACTTCTTTCAGCCCGTCCGGCGTTTGAGGACGAGGCCGGCAGGCCGATTGCGGGGGTCCGGGGGCGGCAGCCCCCGAACCGGGCGGTCGAAGGGGGGCCACCCCCTGGAAGGACGGGACGGGTAGGGGCGGCGGGGGCGAGAAACCACGGCACCCGTCCCCGCCGCACCGGACGCCCTACGCCAGCCCGGGACCCCGAACCGGAATCGTGGTGAACGTCGGAGCCGGGGCAGGGTCCTGGAAGAAGTCGTTGCCCTTGTCGTCGACGACGATGAACGCCGGGAAGTCCTCGACCTCGATCTTCCAGACCGCCTCCATGCCGAGCTCCTCGTACTCGACCACCTCGACCTTCTTGATGCAGTCCTGCGCGAGCCGCGCGGCCGGGCCCCCGATGGAGCCCAGGTAGAAGCCGCCGTGCGCCTCACACGCGTCGGTGACCTGCTTGCTGCGGTTGCCCTTGGCGAGCATCACCTTCGACCCGCCCGCCGCCTGGAACTGCTCCACGTAGGAGTCCATCCGGCCGGCCGTCGTCGGGCCGAAGGAGCCGGAGGCGTAGCCCTCGGGCGTCTTCGCGGGACCCGCGTAGTACACCGGGTGGTCCTTCAGGTACTGCGGCATCTCCTCGCCCGCGTCGAGCCGCTCCTTGATCTTGGCGTGCGCGATGTCCCGGGCCACGACCAGCGGCCCGGTGAGCGAGAGCCGGGTCTTGACCGGGTACTTGGTCAGCTCGGCGAGGATCGTGTCCATCGGCTGGTTCAGGTCGATCTTCACCACGTCCGACGACTCGTCGAGCTGCTCGTCGGTCGTCTCCGGCAGGAACCGCGCCGGGTCCGTCTCCAGCTGCTCCAGGAAGACGCCCTCGGCGGTGATCTTCGCGACCGCCTGCCGGTCCGCGGAACAGGACACGGCGATGGCGACCGGGCAGGACGCCCCGTGCCGCGGCAGCCGCACCACCCGCACGTCGTGGCAGAAGTACTTGCCGCCGAACTGCGCGCCGATGCCGATCTTCTGCGTCAGCTCGAAGACCTTCTGCTCCAGGTCCTTGTCCCGGAACCCGTGCCCGAGCTCCGAGCCCTCGGCCGGGATCTCGTCCAGGTAGTGCGCGGAGGCGTACTTCGCGGTCTTCAGCGCGTACTCGGCGCTCGTGCCGCCGACGACGATCGCCAGGTGGTACGGCGGGCAGGCGGCCGTACCGAGCGAACGGATCTTCTCCTCCAGGAACTTCATCATGGAGGCCTCGTTGAGGACGGCCTTCGTCTCCTGGTAGAGGAACGACTTGTTGGCCGAGCCGCCGCCCTTCGCCATGAAGAGGAACTTGTAGGCGCCGCCGTCGGTGGCGTACAGCTCGATCTGGGCCGGCAGGTTCGACCCGGTGTTCTTCTCCTCCCACATGGTGAGCGGAGCCATCTGCGAGTACCGCAGGTTGAGGTTCAGGTACGCGTCGTAGATGCCGCGGCTCAGCGCCGCCTCGTCGCCGCCCTCGGTCAGCACGTTCTGACCGCGCTTGCCCATCACGATCGCCGTGCCGGTGTCCTGGCACATCGGCAGTACGCCGGCCGCCGCGATGTTCGCGTTCTTCAGCAGGTCGAGCGCGACGAACTTGTCGTTGGCCGACGCCTCCGGGTCGTCGATGATCCGGCGCAGCTGGGCGAGGTGGGCGGGCCGCAGGTAGTGCTGGATGTCGTGGATGGCCTCCTCGGCCAGCTTGCGCAGCGCCTCCGGCTCCACCTTGAGGAACGTCCGCCCGTCCGGTCCCTCGACGGTGGACACGCCCTCCGAGGTCACCAGCCGGTACGGGGTGGTGTCCTCGCCCTGGGGGAGCAGATCGGTGTACGCGAACTCAGGCATCTCAGCCCATTCCTCACTCTGACGGACGACCGCCCGCCGACGCTGGCGGGCGCTGTCCAGCCTAGAACCTGTCACTGACACGGAACCTGTGAGGTAAGGCTCAGTCGGACACGCCCGAACGGGTTCTACCCCTAGTCGCGATCTATCGCGTTTCGGTACGCTGCTGCCGTGGACCTTCAGAAGCAGACCCCTCAGGAGCGCGCCGGAGCGCCGGTGGCCGAGCTGCGCGCCTCGGACGCCGACCGCGACCGCATCGCCGACATGCTGCGGGAGGCCCTCGCCGAGGGGCGCCTGACCGCCGACGAGCACGCCGAGCGCGTGGAGGGGGTGCTGAACGCCAAGACGGTGGGCGAGCTGGAGGTCTTCATACGGGACCTGCCCGCGGCCCACGCCCGCCCGGCCGGCCCCGCCTACACACCGGTACCGCCCCGGCCGACCCCGGGCGCGATCCCGGTCGAGGCGGACACCAACGTCGTGGCCGTCTTCAGCAGCGCCCGCCGCCGGGGCCGCTGGCGGGCCGGTCGCCGGCTGCACGCCTTCGCGGTCTTCGGCTCCGTCGAACTCGACCTCACCGAGGCGATCTTCGAGTACCAGCAGGTCGTCATCAAGGCGATCTCGGTCTTCGGCGACGTCCAGATCCGCGTCCCGGAGAACGTGTCGCTGCGCGGCACCGGCGGTGGCGTGCTGGGCAACTTCGAGGCGGACACGCTGGATTCGGTCGACTCCGACGCGCCGGTCGTCTACGTCGACGGCTGGGCCGTCCTCGGCAACGTGGAGGCGCGCCCCAAGCGCGGGAAGCTGATCGAGGACATCCTGGACCGGGTTCAGGACAAGGTCGACCGGAAGCTGCGCAAACACCTCGACCGTTGACGGTCGCGAATCACTTCCTGCCCAGCGGCACCAGGGGTCGTGAACAAGCCGTCGGCGCACGGCTGTTGAGAACGCTGTGCATAGGCCCGCGCACAGCGGGTAGGCCTTGCTGCATCGTCTCTCGCTCGCGAAGCCGTCGTCAGGAGTAGACCCGTGCTGCAACCGCCGCATTCGTCCCTGCAGGTAGCTGCCGTTCCGGCCCAGCGGGTGCCAGTGCGGGACAGGGACCAAGACGCACCCTGGCACACCGAGGCGGTGTGCCGGCGCGACGAGGCAGGCCTGTTCTTCGCACCTTCCAAGGAACCCACCGCCGCGCGGCTGTCGCGGGAGGAGGCGGCCAAGCGGGTCTGTGCCCGCTGCCCGGTCATGGTCGAGTGCCGCGAACACGCGCTGCTCCAGCCCGAGCCGTACGGCGTCTGGGGCGGCCTCACGGCAGCGGAACGCCGCGTGGTCCTCGCCCGCCGCAGGCGCCGCGACATGGAGCTGAAAAAGGCGGCGCGAGCGGCGGCGGCCAACCGCATACCCCAGGCAGGCTGACGAAAAGGCGCCCTCACCGCACCGAGGGCGCCTTTCGGATCGTCACAGCACGGGACTGCCCGGCCGCCGCCGCGGCGCGGGCGAAAGAGGCGCCGGGGAGAAACCCGAGGGGCGCGGGAAACTGCGCGACCGGCCCCCATGCACCCGCACCCGCCGACGCCCCGCGGCCCGCGCCCCCGAAGGCGTTACTTCGGCCTGTCGAAATCGACCGTGCTGTACGCGCGCAGCTTGCGCAGCCGGTGCTCGGAGTCGATCCGCCGCACCGTCCCCGACTTGGACCGCATCACGATGGACTCGGTGAGCGCGGTCTCCGACCGGTACCGCACGCCCCGCAGCAGCTCGCCGTCCGTGATCCCGGTGGCGACGAAGAACACGTTCTCCCCGGTCACCAGATCCTCCGTCGTCAGCACCCGGTCCAGATCGTGCCCGGCGTCGATCGCCCGCTGCCGCTCCTCGTCGTCCTTGGGCCACAGCTTGCCCTGGATGGTCCCGCCGAGGCACTTCACCGCGCACGCCGAGATGATGCCCTCGGGCGTACCGCCGATCCCGAGCAGCATGTCGACGCCCGTGCCCTCGCGCAGCGCGTAGATCGACCCCGCGACGTCACCGTCGGAGATCAGCTTGATGCGTGCGCCGGCCTCCCGGATCTCCTTGATGATCCCTTCGTGCCGCGGCCGGTCGAGGATGACGACGGTCACGTCCTCCGGCGTGGCCCGCTTCGCCTTGGCGACCCGCCGGATGTTCACCGAGACGGGCGCGTCGATGTCGACGAAGTCCGCCGCCTCGGGCCCCGTGACCAGCTTGTCCATGTAGAAGACGGCGGACGGGTCGAACATGGCCCCGCGCTCGGCCGCGGCCAGCACCGCGATCGCGTTGGGCATGCCCTTCGCCGTCAGCGTCGTCCCGTCGATCGGGTCGACGGCGATGTCGACCTCGGGCCCGGTGCCGTCCCCGATGCGCTCTCCGTTGAAGAGCATCGGGGCCTCGTCCTTCTCGCCCTCGCCGATGACGACCACGCCGTTCATCGACACGGTGGAGACGAGGGTCCGCATGGCGCGCACCGCGGCGCCGTCGGCGCCGTTCTTGTCGCCGCGGCCCACCCAGCGTCCCGCGGCCATCGCGGCGGCCTCGGTCACCCGGACGAGCTCCAGGGCGAGGTTACGGTCGGGGGCCTCGGAGGGAACATCGAGTTCGGACGGCAGATGATGATGATTCTCGGTCATCGGAGCGCACCTTTCTGATACGACGACGGCCGGATGAGGGTTTCCCGTCGACTCTATCGCCAGGCCGACAAAATGAGCAGGGGACCCCACGGATGAGCACGAGGGGCACCTGCGACGATAGGGGACGTGGCAGGCACGAACGGCAAGCAGAAGACGGTCCGGGACATGATCCTCTCCCTGGCCCTGATCGGCCTCGCGGCGGGCTTCATCTACCTGCTCGTCCCGCATGACGATCACGCTCCCGACATCCAGCGGGTCGACTACCGTGTCGAGCTGCTGACGGCTCGACGCGCGGCGAGCTATCCGGTGGCCGCGCCCCAGGGCCTGCCCAGCGCCTGGAAGGCGACCTCGGTCCGCTTCCAGGGGGAGGAAGGCGACCGCTGGCACCTCGGCTACCAGACCCCCGACGGTCAGTACGTCCAGGTCGAGCAGTCCACTCAGAAGCGCGCCGACTTCATCGACGACGCCAGCCAGGGCGCGTCCGCCACGAAGACCACCGAGAAGATCGGCGACCGTACCTGGACGCACTACACCGGCGGCCGCTACGACGCGCTGGTGCTGGACGGCACCACCGGCTCCACCACGGTGGTGGCCGGTACGGCGTCCTTCGCCGAGCTGACGAAGATGGCGGCGGCGCTGCAGATGTCGTGACCCGCGCGGGCGGGACCACCCGAGCCGGCGTGACGCGCGTGCGCGAGAGGCCCCCGGCTGCTACGCCGGGGGCC
>NZ_JBFAXI010000183.1:0-4973 GCF_040680735.1 Streptomyces sp. NPDC051987
GATTCCCTGGGGTGCTCTGCGGATCGCGAGGACAGGATCCGTGCGGCGGGGAGCCCGCCGGCCGCCTCCGCGGTGGAAGAATCCGCGTATGGCGGAAATCATCCAGAAGGACGGCATCTGGGCCTTCGACGGAGACGCTCTGCGGCTGGCTCCCGGGCGGGGCAGGAACGTCGGTGCGCTGCGCCGGGCCCTGGGTGAACTGCTCGTCCCGCTGGGTGCGTTGGCGGGCATCTCGTTCGAGCAGGGGCGCAGGCGGGGGCGGTTGAGGGTGCGGCTGCGGGACGGCGCCGATCCGCTGCTGCTCGCCACCGGGGGGCGCCTGACCGAACCGCACGACCCCTATCGGCTGACCGTGCGGCCGGAGCGGTACGGGGTCGCCGAGTACTTCACGGACGAGGTGCGCGACGCGCTGCTCCTCGCGCGGGTGCCGGGCACACCGGTGAGCGGGTACCTGCTGCCGGGGCCGCCGCTGCCGCTGTCGGTCTCCGCCGGGGGCGGCACCGCCTCGTTCGACGGCGAGCGGGTGCGCCTGGAGTGGAACTGGAGGACCGAGGACGCCAAGGCAGCCGGGGGGCCGCGCACCGTCGCCCTGGCGGACATCCTCGGCGTGGAGTGGCAGCCGCCCGCGGGGCTGGAGAACGGCCATCTGCGCTTCCGGGTGGCCGGTGCGCCGGCCGGGGGGCGGGCCCGGTACGACCCCTACGCGGTGGAGCTGTGGGGGTTCCGGCGGGATCCGCTGACGGCGCTGGTCGCGGCGGCCGTACAGGCACGTCTGCCGCATCCGGCGGCGACCGGGGTGTCGGGGGCCTCCGGTGCGCCGAGGACGGCGGCAAGAGCGGCCAGGACGGCCGGGGAGCCGGAGGCCTCCGGGGAGCCGGGGGCGACGGCCACGGCGGCCGAGGGGGATCTCGACGCGTTGCTGCGTCGGCTGCGGGAGCTGGGTGAGCTGCGCCGGGCGGGGGTGCTCACCGACGAGGAGTTCACGACGGCCAAACAGGCGGTCCTCACCCGGATGTGAGGACCGCCCGCGGGGCCCTACTTGGCCTTGCGCGCCACGGTGAAGTGGTCGATGCGGTCGCCGGTCTCGGCGATGCCCGACACCTTCAGCCTGGCGTACTGGCCGCGCGGGGCGGGCTCGACGTCCACGCGCAGGAAGGAGTAGTTGAGGTAGCGCACCCGGGACCAGGTGACGGTCTCGTTGACCTTGCCGTCCTTGGTGTTGATGAAGGAGGCGACGGAGTCGACCTCGTTCAGGTGGCCCTCGTAGGAGTCCGGGGCGGTGAACGCGTAGAGGCTGCGGCCGGCGGCGCCCGCGGTGACGTAGACGACACCCTCGGTCTCGGGGTAGGCGGTCTCGCCGATCGGGAGCTTCTTGACGACGGTGTTGCCCTTGATGACGTCGGTGCGCTCGTACTGGTGGTTGTGGCCGTTGATGACCAGGTCCACCGTGTACTTCTCGAACAGCGGCACCCACTCCTGTCGCACGCCCCCCTCCGAGGCGTGCGCCGTGGAGGTGCAGTAGGCGCAGTGGTGGAAGAACACGACGATGAAGTCGATGTCCTTGGAGGCACGGAACTTCTTCAGCTGCGCCTCGAACCACTTGGTCTGGGTACCGCCCGAGATGCCGAGGTTGGCCGGGATCTCGAAGGAGACGTCGTTCGGGTCGAGCGAGATGATCGCCGTGTTGCCGTGGACGAAGGAGTAGACGCCCGGCAGGTTCTTCTTGTCCGGCCCGTTGTCGGGCAGGGTGAAGCGGGCCTCCTCGCCGCCGTAGCCGTTGGGCGAGTACCACGCCTCCATGTCGTGGTTGCCGTACGACACCATCCACGGCACGGACTTGGCGACCGACTCGGTCTGGGCCAGGAACTGGTCCCACACCCGGGAGTCGAAGCCGGTGTCGGTGGACTTGCCCTGGCCGGCCGGGTCGCCGTAGGCGATGTCACCGGCGTGCAGGTGGAAGCTGGGGTTCTGGCCCAGGATCAGGCTGTCGTTGGCCAGGGCGTGGTAGCTGACGCCCTGGTCGCCGAAGGCCGTGAAGGTGAACGGCTGCTTGTTCCGGGGCGCGGTGGTGAAGGTGCCGATGGTGCCGGCGAACTGCGGCGAGGCCGGGTCGAAGCCGTCGTGGCCGACGCCGTAGAAGTACGTCCTGCCGGGCTTGAGGTTGGCCAGCTTGGCGTGCACGTAGTACTGGGTGTGGTCGCCGCTGGCACCGATGCCGGCCGGGGTGTAGAGGGTGCGGATCTCGGCGTCGATCTTGACCGAGAGGTGCGAGGCGTGGGTGCCGATGCGGACGAAGGGCTTCTTGACCGCGACGGGCACCTGCCACGAGATCGTCATCTCGGTGCTGGCGTCGTTGCCGAAGGCCAGGTGGCGGCCGAACGGCGCGACGAAGGCGCCGTCGACGTACTGGGTGGCGGGAGCGGAGGACCGGGTGGGGACGGCGGCCTGGGCGGTGCCGCCCATGACCAGCGAGCCGCCCGTGACGGCACCGAGGGTGACGGCGCCGCCTCTGATCATGGAGCGCCGGGAGAACTTGGCGCGGAGGTACTCGTGCTGCTCGGCCATGCTCATGCGGTCGGCGAGCTCATCGGGTACGCCCATACGAGGAATGTCCATGGCGTCTGAAAATCGTCTCCACAAGCGACGTGGCGCAAGACACAGGATGGACAGCGTCCGAACAGAACCCCATAAGACATTCAACAGGCCGTTGCCCGAAATCGGGCAGGATTCTTGCGAAACCGGCGCCGGTACCCGAGGATCTACCGGGTGCACGACGAACTCCTTGATCACCTGACGCGGTCCACACCCCTGAGCCGGGGCGAGGCACTGCGGGTGGTCCAGGACGTGCTCGCCTACTTCGACGAGACCACCGCGGACTACGTCCGGCGTCGGCACCGCGAACTCCAGGCGGAAGGCCTGGTCAACGCGGAGATCTTCGACCGGATCGCGGCGGATCTGAAGTACCGGGCGGTCGCCCCGCCGGAGCTCACCCTCCGGCAGCTGCGCCGCATGGTCTACGGATGACTACGACTTAGGGATACGGAACACCTCTATATGTGCGGAATTGTCGGTTACATCGGTAGGCGCGACGTCGCCCCCCTCCTGCTCGAAGGTCTCCAGCGGCTGGAATACCGCGGTTACGACTCGGCGGGCATCGTCGTCTCCACCCCGAAGGCGGCCGGCCTGAAGATGGTGAAGGCCAAGGGCCGGGTCCGGGACCTGGAGGCCAAGGTGCCGGCGCGCTTCAAGGGCACCACCGGCATCGCCCACACCCGCTGGGCCACCCACGGCGCCCCCTCCGACGTGAACGCCCACCCGCACATGTCCGCCGACCAGAAGGTCGCCGTCGTCCACAACGGGATCATCGACAACGCCGCCGAGCTGCGCCGCAAGCTGGAGGCGGACGGTGTGGTGTTCCTCTCGGAGACCGACACCGAGGTCCTCACCCACCTGATCGCCCGCTCCCAGGCGGAGACCCTGGAGGAGAAGGTCCGCCAGGCGCTGCGTCTGATCGAGGGCACCTACGGCATCGCGGTGATGCACGCGGACTTCCCCGAGCGGATCGTGGTCGCCCGCAACGGCTCCCCGGTCGTCCTCGGCATCGGCGACAAGGAGATGTTCGTCGCCTCCGACATCGCGGCCCTGGTCGCCCACACCCGCCAGATAGTGACCCTCGACGACGGCGAGATGGCCACCCTCAAGGCCGACGACTTCCGCACCTACACCACCGAGGGCACCCGGACGACGGCCGAGCCGACCACCGTGGAGTGGGAGGCCGAGTCGTACGACATGGGCGGCCACGACACCTACATGCACAAGGAGATCTTCGAGCAGCCCGACGCGGTCGACCGCGTGCTGCGCGGCCGGATCGACGACCGCTTCTCCACCGTGCACCTCGGCGGCCTCAACCTGGACGCCCGGGACGCCCGTGCCGTGCGCCGGGTGAAGATCCTCGGCTGCGGCACCTCGTACCACGCGGGCATGATCGGCGCCCAGATGATCGAGGAGCTGGCCCGCATCCCGGCCGACGCCGAGCCGGCCTCCGAGTTCCGCTACCGCAACCCGGTGGTCGACCCCGACACCCTGTACATCGCCGTCTCCCAGTCCGGTGAGACGTACGACGTCCTCGCCGCCGTCCAGGAGCTGAAGCGCAAGGGCGCGCGGGTGCTGGGCGTGGTGAACGTGGTGGGCTCGGCGATCGCCCGGGAGGCGGACGGTGGCACCTACGTGCACGCGGGGCCCGAGGTCTGCGTGGTCTCCACGAAGTGCTTCACGAACACGACGGTCGCCTTCGCCCTGCTCGCCCTGCACCTGGGCCGCATCCGCGACCTCTCGGTCCGCGACGGCAAGCGGATCATCGAGGGGCTGCGCAAGCTGCCGGCCCAGATCTCGGAGATCCTCGCCCAGGAGGCGGAGATCGAGAAGATCGCCGCGGAGTACGCCGAGGCCCGCTCGATGCTGTTCATCGGCCGTGTCCGGGGCTACCCGGTGGCCCGCGAGGCCTCGCTGAAGCTCAAGGAGGTCTCCTACATCCACGCGGAGGCGTACCCGGCGTCCGAGCTGAAGCACGGCCCGCTGGCGCTGATCGAGCCGGCCCTGCCCACGGTGGCGATCGTCCCCGACGACGACCTCCTGGAGAAGAACCGCGCGGCGCTGGAGGAGATCAAGGCCCGCAGCGGGAAGATCCTCGCGGTGGCCCACCAGGACCAGGAGAAGGCGGACCGCACGATCGTCGTCCCGAAGAACGAGGACGAACTCGACCCGATCCTGATGGGCATCCCGCTCCAACTCCTCGCCTACCACACGGCGAAGGCGCTGGGCCGCGACATCGACAAGCCGCGGAACCTCGCGAAGTCGGTGACGGTGGAGTAGGGCCGTTTCCGGGTGCGGGCCGGTGGGGGCTGGGTCGCGCAGTTCCCCGCGCCCCTGACGGGGCGCACTGCAACGCCCCTTCTTTCAGGGGCGCGGGGAAC
>NZ_JBFAXI010000184.1:0-4914 GCF_040680735.1 Streptomyces sp. NPDC051987
TACACGACTGGCGTCCCACCCGTCCCCCCCCCCCCGCTCTACCGACCCCCGACCCGGGGCCCCTCCCCCCCCCGGCCACGTTGGGCCCGGCCCGGCGCGCGGAGCGAGGCCGAACCAGAGTGAAACGAATCTTCAGCGGGTGACCGGACGTTACTTCACGTCGACGAAGTCGCCGGTCGCCGTCGCGGCGCCGGTGGTGGCGTTCGTGGCGAACGAGTAGCGGTAGTAGCCGTCGACGGTGGCCTTGGTGGTGGTCTTGAGGGCACCGCCGGCGTCGGCGGTGATGGTCTTGAGGGTGGTGTAGGTGGTGCTGCCCTTCTTGCGGAACTGCAGCTGCACCTTCTGCGACGCGTACCCGGCGTACTTGCCGGTGTTCCAGTCGGCGCGCGTCAGCTTGCCGGTGACGGTGACGGTCTTGCCCTTCTTCACCGGCTCCGGGGCGGCGTCGACGGTCAGCTTGGACGCCTTCTTGATCTTGGTGGTGGCGACGTTGTCGTCGATGCTGGCGTTCGCGGAGAGGTCGAAGCCGCCGAGGAACAGCTTCCAGGTGCCGGCGGCACCGTTCTTCTTCAGGTCGGTGGCCGCGTCGATGTTGAAGACGGCCTTGCAGGTGTAGACGCCGGTCTGGGTGGTCGACTCGACGCAGTTGGGGTCGTCGTCCGTGTCCAGTTCGCCGGTGATACCAGTCGCGCTGGAGCTGTCGGTGCCCTGCCAGAGGGCGGCAACCGTCAGCGCGACGCCGTTGTCGCTGGTGGCGGTGTAGGTGGCGGTGACGGACTTCTTGGTGGTGGTACCGAGGACGATGTCCTTGCCGCCGTTGACGACGCCCTTCGAGAACTTGATGTTCCCCTTCGCGTCCTCCGGGTGAACGGTCCTGGCGGAGAAGGGGGCGAGTCCGCCCTGCGCGCCGGAACGTTCCGCCGCCTGAGCGGCCACCGGAACAACGAGCGCGGACAGGACGACCGCACCGGAGAGAACAGTGGCCGCGACGCGTATGCGCATGTGAATCCCCTGGGATCGGAAAGGCCCGCCGGGGTCTCGCCCGCCGGGCCATGGACCCATGCAGCGTACAAATCGGATGGAGAACCCTTGAAGATCCTTTGTGCAATAAGTGTGTAACGGAGCATTTTTGACGGACAATCGACATGCACAAACTCAGCTGCCGAGCCATGTCCGGCCCCCATGGCAGCTGCTGTCCAACGCCTCTGCGGCCGGCGACGTGCCCATCTGCGCCGCTCACCCGAAAAGGCCGGGACAGTCGGCGTCCTGCTCGCCGAGGAGGAGTTCGTCTCCGCTGGGGAAGCGGGCGGCGCCGCCCTCCTCCCAGGTGACCACGATCGCGAGGCCGCCCGTCGGTCCCCGGTCGGTCTTCGCTGTCTTCACCCTGCGCCACTGCCCCTCGTAGCCGATCACGTCACCCGGGACGACACCACCGAATAGGTGTCGCGACCCGGGTCCACCAGTGGACGGGAAGCCCGCCCCCTCCAGTTCCCGGCGCACCTTGTAAGTCAGTGCCGGTCTGTTTGACGTATTTGGCCAGCACTCCCTTCGGTCAGTTCAGAAGCACACGCGCCAGTCACTTCGAACGACTTCGCCCCGCCGACCAGGCGGCCGGCGGGGCGAAGAAGACGAAGAACCTCTAATTCACCAACAGCATCCGGCTGGTTTCCGTTCCGGGCCCCGGGACGCGGTGGCTCGCTCACCACCCGCACTACCGAGAACCGCGCCTACGGCTCCACCGGAACAAGATGGAGGTAGCCCTCCTCGATCAGGTCCGGGTAGCCGAACCGTTCGCCGACCGCGAGGAGCGCCTGGTGCTCATGCGGGCCGATGGGTAGGGCCGAGGCCTTGAGCACCCGAAGGAAGAGCCGGAAACCCAGGTCCTCGTCGACCCTCTCGACCACCTCGGTCAGGGCGGGCACCAGGCCGGGGAGCTTGGGAGGCCAGACACGATCCTCCGTCGCGGCCGTCAGCCGGGCCGCCACGCCGTCCATGGCTTCCAGGACCGCCGCGCGCAGACCCGGATCATGCGCCGGGGCCGGCGGAGGCGGGACGAAGCCCGGATCCGCCAGCCGCTCGGCCTCCAGCCACGCCGCCTCGATCCCGGCCAGGCATTCCCGCATGCTCTCGTCGTCCCACCGGGGATCGAAGTCACTGTCCGCGCCCCCGACCCACACCGTGCGCAGCACCGGGTCATCTAGAGGCGACTCCAGCAACCCTCGTACGTCCCGGCCGAGCAGGGTATGGCCCGGCGCGGGAACGTCGGTGACAGAACGGGCAGCGATCATCCGGAGGGCGGGTCTTAGGCCGCTGTCCACGAGGCAGTCCAGTTCCGCCACGGTCAGGGTCTGCTCCATGCCGTCGCACTGCATGGACAGCCAGGAAAGCCCGAATTCCGCGGTCATGATCACCCCTCCGGATACGCGGTGTAGACGACCCACCTCTTCGGGTGGCCGGGAACTTTACCAATGAATTTCAGTGTGACGACGACCTTGGTCCCGGCGGCCGCTCCCTGGACACCGTCGCGTACCCAGACCTGCCCCAGCGAGGGCCCCATGTCCCGGACGTCCCAGATGAATGTCTTGTTTTCCAGCAGCTCTCTCGCCGCCATGCGCTGAGCCTGCCTTCTCTGCCAATTCGTCAGTTGGACCTCATTCTTCTTCAACCAGCCGCTTACGGCCTTGTCGACCGCTTCG
Organism: Streptomyces sp. NPDC051987; assembly: GCF_040680735.1. Lineage (NCBI taxonomy): Bacteria > Bacillati > Actinomycetota > Actinomycetes > Kitasatosporales > Streptomycetaceae > Streptomyces > Streptomyces sp. NPDC051987. The sequence goes on from NZ_JBFAXI010000184.1 coordinate 2,697, forward strand.
GCGGCGGTAGCCGTGTCGGTCCATCGAGTGGCGACACCGTTTTTCTCCTCTACCGCCTTGGCCGCCATCTGCCTGTCCGTCGGCTCGACGTGGTCCGTGATGGTGTGTGCGCCCCCCAGGCCCTCGTCCCCGATGATGTCGGTGCAGTTGTGGACGAGGAGGTCCTGGGACCGGGATCCGTCGGCACGGACGTAGAAGGTGTGCGTGCCTTGGACGGTGAGGTCGTACACGTCGCGAGGCGCCAGGACGCCGTGCTCGCGCAAGGCGGTCACCGGGCTGAGCGAACCGTCGGGTGCCCGGAGCAGATCCCCGACGCGCAGGTCCGACACTGCCGTCCAACCACGGCCGTCGACGTAGAAGCGATGGCCTGTCGTGCTGGTGACCAGCGCGCCGCCGACGGTGACGTCGGTGAGTGCGGAGGTGTTGTGCCGGTGGGTGGAGATCACCGGTTCGGTGACGGTCCGGCCGGTGGCCGGATCCGTGGTGCGGAGGAGGTCACCGGTGCGGACCTCGCGGATGCTCTTGACGGAACCGTCGGCCAGCAGCACGCCCGTGCTCGCCGTGAAGCTGTCCTTGGTGCAGACCGAGATGACGTCTTCGAGTTCGTCGACGGCGTCCTCGATGTGCTTCAGCGTCGAGGGGTCGAGGCCGTCGATGGTCTTCAGGGCGTCGAGCGCGTCGCGGATGCCAGTGCCGGCCTCCATCGCCGCGTCGAGTGCCCGGAACCCCTCGGCGATCTTCTCGAGAGTCTTGCCGGGGATGAAGTTGGAGGCGGCCCAAGCGCAGCCGCTGGCACTTCCGTGCCAGCAGTCCACGAAGTCCTGGACCAGGATCTCCTTGCCGACGGTCTGGTAGGTGTGCAGCAGGCCCTTGAGAATGTCGAGCTGGGTGAAGGTCTTGGTGTCGTCCTTCGTCAGGCCCTTGAGCTGCTCGGTCTTGAGGAACAGAGTGTCCTCGTCGGGGCAGCCGGCCGCGGTCGCGGGCACGTCGGGGTTGACGCACAGGTAGAAGTCGACCGACACGTCGAACGTGTAGGTGAAGGTCACCGTGCAACTGGTGCCGAAGCCCGGTGGGATCTCGCAGGGCTTGTCCTGCTTGACGTCCGTGACGTTGAGGGTGTCCTTGTCGATGACGTAGAAGGTGCCGCCGATGCCAGTTCCGGCCCCGGAGCCGACCTGCTGGTTGGCCTGGGCGTTGGCTGCCTCCGTGGCCGCCTGCTGGGCGGATTCGGCGTACTTCTGGGCGTCCTTGGCGGCTTCTTCGGCCGCGGTGGCCTGGGCGTCGGCGTCCTTGGCGGCGGCCCGGGCGTCGTCGGCTGCCTGTTCCGCCTGGCTGGCGGCATCCCGGGCGGCCTGGGCGTCGAGGGCGGCGGCGTCTGCGGAGTCACGGGCCTGCGTGGCGTAGCCGTCGGCGCGGCCTGCGGCGTCGTCGGCGGCCTTGGCGTCGGCGGTGGCCTGCTTGTCGTAGGCGATGGTGCGGGCGAGGGATTGGGCGGCCTGGGAGGCGTATCCGGCGGCTTCGGCGGAGTAGTCCAGTGCCTGCTTCGCGGAGGCGCGGGCGTCGGCCGCGTATCCGGCGGCTTCGGCGGCGAGGGTGTAGGCGGCCTTGGCGTCGCCGGTGGCCGCGTTGGCGGTGCTCGTCGCCTGGGCGGCGGCCTCCTGGGCGTTCTGGGCGTGAGCCTCGGCGACGGCCTGCTGCTGCGCGGCGATCGTCTTGGTGGACTGCCCGGTCAGGACGGCGAGGCCGGCGGCCGAGTCGGTGGTGACGTACGGGGCGCCGAGCTGGACGGCGTCGTTGGCGGGAGCGGCCACCTGGCGGGCGGCGTTGCCGGCGTCGACGGCGGCCTGGGAGGCGGCGTAGGCGTGCCCGGTGGCGACGTTGGCGCCGGCGATCGCGGTCTGGGCGGCCGTGCTGGCCGCGTCTGCCTGTGACTTGGCGTCGGCGGCGTGCGCCTCCGCCTCGTCGGCGAGTTTCACCGCGGCGCTCGCTGCGGTGGCGGCCGTCTTGGATGCGGCGATGGCATCGGCGGCGGCGCTGGTCGCGGTGGCGACGGCGGCGTCCGCGTCCTCCTTGGCGGACCGGGCGGCGTCGGCGTCGGCGTGCGCCCGCTTGGCCGCGGCCTCCGCGCGGGTGGCGGCCGCGTCGGCGTGGGCCGCGGGCGGGGTGGGCGCGGCCGCCGCCGGGGCCGCCGCGGCGGCGGCGCGCTCCGCGGTGTGGG
>NZ_JBFAXI010000185.1:0-4694 GCF_040680735.1 Streptomyces sp. NPDC051987
CGCGGGGGGCTCTCGGGGGGGGCCCGGCGGCGGGGGGGGGGCGGGTCGCCGCCCGCCGGGGGCGGTGCGCCCGGCGGACGACGGTCCGGGACGGCCGGACCGCTCGGCGGTGCCGCCCCCGGCCCTCGCGCCCCACCGGACCAGGGCCCCCGGCCGCCCGCTTCCTCCCGGCCGCCGCGCGCGTCCCGCAGTTCCTGGGGGATCCGGAGATACGGGTTCGTGGTCGGATTCGGTGGCCGGTAAGGCGTCCCCGGTGCGTAGGGCCCCGCGTAGGGTCCCGCGTCGGACCCTCCCCTTCGCCCCGCCTGCCCCGCACCCTCGCCGACCGGCCACGGAGCCCCGCCGGGCCCTTGATTCGGCGTCCCGCCGCCCGCGCCGCCCTGCTCCACGTCACCCCGTGCCAGTGGAGCCGCGCGGGACCCGGCCGCGCCGGTCACCCAGGCCAGCAGGGCCCCCGCGGCTCCCGCCGAGGCACCCCAGACCGCGCCGAGCAGCAGCGCCATGCCCAGCTGCCCGTGCAGCCGGATCCCCGCGCCGAACGCGTCGAAGCCCAGCACCGACAGCGAGGCGTCCACCGACACGTCCACCAGCCAGGCCAGCAACGGCAGCGCCAGCGCGGTGGCGATCCCCAGCCGCACGGCGCACCGCCCGGCGAAGCCCAGCGCACCACAAGGGCCCGAACCACTGGCGCCCCCGGCCCCGGCCGGGCCGGTCCGCGGCCACACCGGGGTCCGCACCGCCGTGAACACCCCGGCCGACAGCATCAGCAGCGCCGCCGCGCCCCCCAGCAGCCACACCCGTGCGTCCAGGTCCGCCAGGTGGCCCAAGGTCACCGACTGGTCGGACGTGGAGTTCAGGAGGTCGTCCAGGGGGTGCGGCAGAACCATGGTCAGGACGCCCGTGGCCCTGCCGTCGAAGGGGACGAGGAGGCCGATCGGGATGCCCAGCCAGACACCGTTCGGGGCGCCGAGCAGGGCAGCGCCCATGATGCGGGCCGGGTGCGGGTCGCCGATCGCCGCGTAGGCCGCCGCCGCCCAGCCGGCCGCCACGGCCACCAGCGCGACCGTCACCAGCGCCGAGGCCGCCGGCCGTACCACCCGGTGCACGGCGGCCCAGCCGCGCGGCAGCGGCGTCCGGCGGGAGGCCAGCAGGGCGATCAGCAGGACGCCCACCGACCAGCCGAGGCCGCCGAGCAGGGTCGCCGCCGTGTCCACGCGGAAGCCGACCGCCGCCTTCGCGTGCACGAGGTCGCCGAGGCGGTCCGGCAGCAGGCCGCCGACGTCACCGATGCCGGGGATCTTCAACCCTCCGCCGCCGCTGCCCTTGCCCGTCAGCCTGTCCAGGCCGAGCGCACCCCCGTCGATCGTCACGACGGAGTGCCCGGCCCAGGCCAGTCCGCCCAGGAGTGCCACGAACAGCACCACCACCGAGCCCGCGCGGGCCAGCAGTTCGGCCGGGGCGATCTCAACTCCGGCCGTACGCAGGGACCGTAAGAAGAACCAGGACAAAAGCAGCGCGCCGACCAGGCTCACCCCCAGTGGCGTGATCTCGATGGCCGTGGCGGCCTCCGCTCCCCGCAGGCCGAAAGCGGACAGATCTCCGTCCGGGGTCACCGAACCACCCGCCCCGAGCGCCACAACAGCCGCGGTCATCGGGCCCAGTGAACCCGCCGCGTCGGCCCGCAGCAGATGCAGGCCCAGTGCCGCCGTGCCCGCCATGCCCATCAACGCCCAGCTCACGGCCGCGATCGCGGACAACAAAACGTCGGCCCACGGCAATCGCGTGCCGTGCCTCGCGTGTTCGACTCCCGTGCCAGACGCACCAGCACTCATGACAGACCCCCCGATCCGCAGCCGCCCCGGAGCTCTCCGTCGCGCTTGTCCCCCTCGCGTGGATTACCACTCTCCGGCCCGGTTTCAACCCCGTCAACGGAAAGAGTTGACGCGCGCCTACGGGGCCGCCGCAAGGCCCGGCTTTCGGTCAGGGGGCCGAGCCTGAAATAGTTCCCGACGATGTTCGACATCCCTAGACTCCCTGTGATGGGGGTAACTCGGGGGACTACTCATGGGGCTTGGCGTGCCGGAACTCGTACTGGAATCAAACGGACGTACCTGGACGCTCGATCCGTCCAGGTCATACACCCTTGGACGCGATCCGCAGGGGGACATCGTGTTCGACGACGCCAGGGTCTCCTGGCGGCACGCCACGATCAGTTTCGACGGCCGCAGTTGGGTCATCGAGGACCACGGCAGTACCAACGGCACCTTCGTGCAGAGCAGGCGGGTCCAGCGGTCGGAGATCGGTCCGGGCTCGGACGTCCACCTCGGCAACGCGAACGACGGACCGCGCCTGGGCCTGACCGGCACCGCTGCCGCCGTCGCCCAGCCGCAGCCACGGCAGCAGCCGTACGCGGCGCAGGGGGCGGGCGGCGCGGGCTGGTCCCAGCCGGCCACCCCGCAGCCGTCGGCCGCCTCGCAGCCTGCTCCGCAACAGGGCTGGCAGCAGGCCCCGTCGGCGATCCCGCAGCAGCAGGGCGCCCCGGCCATGGCCTCCGGTGGTGGCGCGGGGGCGCCGCCGGTCTACGGCGACCGCAGTCCGACCACGTTCCACCAGTTCTCCATCGGCCGCGTGATGCGCATCGGCCGCGCCCTCGACAACGAGCTGGTCGTCTCCGACCTGCAGGTCTCGCGGCACCACGCCGAGTTCCACTCGACGCCCGACGGCCGCATGGAGATCCGCGACCTCGGCTCGCACAACGGCACGTACGTCAACGGCATGTCGATCGCCAAGGGCGGCAGCGCGCTGCTCGACGCCAACGACATCGTGGGCGTCGGCCACTCCACCTTCCGGATCGTCGGCGACCGGCTCGAAGAGTTCGTCGACACCGGTGAGGTCTCCTTCTCCGCACGCCACCTGACCGTCACCGTCGACGGCGGCAAGCAGATCCTCAAGGACGTCTCCTTCGGTGTCCCGGAGAAGTCCCTGATCGCGGTCATCGGCCCGTCGGGCTCCGGCAAGTCGACCCTGCTCAAGGCGCTCACCGGCTACCGCCCCGCCAACGAGGGCGAGGTCCTGTACGACAACCGCAACCTGTACAAGCAGTTCGCCGAGCTGCGCCAGCGCATCGGTCTGGTCCCGCAGGACGACATCCTGCACAAGGAGCTGACCGTCAAGAAGGCCCTCAAGTACGCGGCCAAGCTCCGCTTCCCCGCCGACACCACGGCCGAGGAGCGCGAGGCCCGCATCGAGGAGGTGCTGCGCGAGCTGAAGCTCGACATCCACAGGGAGAAGAAGGTCACCTCCCTCTCCGGCGGCCAGCGCAAGCGGGTGTCGGTGGCCCTGGAGCTGCTCACCAAACCGTCGCTGATCTTCCTGGACGAGCCCACCTCGGGCCTCGACCCGGGCATGGACCGCGATGTCATGCAGCTGCTGCGCGGCCTCGCCGACGACGGCCGCACGGTCCTTGTCGTCACCCACTCGGTGGCCGAGCTGGCGCTGTGCGACAAGCTCCTGGTGATGGCGCCGGGCGGTGCGGTGGCCTACTTCGGCCCGCCGGAGGAGGCGCTGAACTTCTTCGGCTACGACAGCTGGGCCGATGTCTTCTCCGCCTTCGAGAACTACCGCGACTACGACTGGGCCGGCCGCTGGAAGGGCTCGCAGCACTACCAGATGTACGCCGCGGACATCGACGCCACCGAGCCGCAGTCCGTACAGATGCCGCCGATGCAGGCGATGAAGCCCAAGAAACCGCAGAGCTGGGGGTCACAGCTGCTCACCCTCATCCGGCGGTACGTGGCGGTCATCGCCTCGGACAAGGGCTTCCTGGCGCTGACGGTGATCCTGCCGGCGGTGCTCGGCGCGGTGAGCCTGCTCATCGACAGCGACAAGGGTCTGCTGGTGAACCCGGTCAACCACAAGACCGGTGTCCCCGTTCCCAACGGCACCGCGACCACGGTCCTGCTGATCCTCGCCGTCGGCGCCTGTTTCGCGGGCGCCGCGAACTCCGTACGCGAGCTGATCAAGGAGCGGGTCATCTACGAGCGGGAGCGCGCGACCGGCCTGTCCCGGTCGGCGTACCTGATGTCCAAGGTGGTCGTGCTCGGCTTGATCACCGTGCTGCAGGGCCTGATGGTCGGCCTGATCGGCTTCTCCAGCCGGGACATCCCCGCCGAGGGCGTGGTCCTCGGCCACTCCACCCTGTTCGAGCTGTGCATCCCGATCATGGGACTCGGCTTCACCTCGATGATGTTCGGCCTGGTCATCTCCTCGCTGGTGAAGACGTCCGAGAAGACCATGCCGCTGCTGGTGATGTTCGCGATCGTCCAGGTGGTGTTCACCGGCTGCCTGTTCAACCTGAACGGCGCGGTCGGCGTCAACCAGTTCTCGTTCCTGATGCCGTCCCGCTGGGCGGTGGGTGCCGACGGCGCCACGCTCGACTTCAACAACATCGCGCCCAACACGGACGACCCGACCAAGACCGATCCGCTGTGGAACCACACGGCCGGTGCCTGGACCATGGACATGGCCGCGCTGATCGTCCTGGGCGTGGTCTGCGGCTTCCTGGTGGCCCGCTTCCTGCGCCGCCACGAGCCCGAGGTCATGCGCAAGTGACACCGGTCACTCCTGACCCACCTCACCGGCCCCTTCGACATCATCGGCGACATCCACGGCTGCGCGAGCGAACTGGAGTCGCT
>NZ_JBFAXI010000186.1:0-4177 GCF_040680735.1 Streptomyces sp. NPDC051987
CGGCTGGCGAAAGTGTTCACCGCGAAGGTCGACGCGGCCTGGCATCTGCACGACCTGACCCGCGACCTCGACCTGGCCGCCTTCGTGCTGTACTCCTCGGCCGCCGGTGTCCTGGGCAACCCCGGCCAGGCCAACTACGCCGCCGCCAACGCCGCCCTGGACGCCCTCGCCGAGCACCGCCGCTCCCTCGGGCTCCCCGCCACCTCACTCGCCTGGGGCATGTGGTCCGACGGCATGGCCGCCACCCTGGACAGCACCTCGCTGCAGCGCAACAAACGGAACGGCATGCTCGGTCTGACCGGCGCCGACGGCCTGGCCCTGTTCGACACGGCGCTGGCCACCGGCGAGGCACTCCTCGTCCCGGCCCGCCTGAACCTGGCGGAGCTGCGGTCGCGCGCCTCGGACGGAGCGGGTGTCCCGTCGATCCTGCACGGTGTGGTCCGGCCGTCGGCCCGGCGCACCGCCACCGCCGCCACCGAGCCGGCGGGACAGTCCCTGGCGCAGCGGCTCGCCGACCGCACCCCTCAGGAACGCGGCGAACTGCTCCTGGACCTGGTTCGGGTGCAGGTGGCCGCCGTTCTCGGCGTGGCCAACCCGGCCACCGTCGACGCCGAACGCGCTTTCAGGGACATGGGCTTCGACTCGCTCACGGCGGTCGAGTTCCGCAACCGGCTCACCGAGGCCACCGGTGCGCGGCTGCCCGCCACCCTCGTCTTCGACCACCCGACGCCGGCCGCCCTCGTCGAACTCCTCGTGGAGCAGTTGCGGCCCGCGGAGGCCGAGACGGTCGAAGACCTCTCCGTCCTGGAGGAACTGGACCGCTTGGAGCGGGTGATGGCGGGCGGTCCGGCCGACGACGGGACCGACCGGGCGGAGCGGGCCCAGTTGGTCCTCCAACGGCTCAAGAACCTCACCGCTCTCTGGGAGAGCCTCCTCCCCGACGACTCGGGCGACCTCGACCTGGATTCCGTGACCGACGACGAAATGTTCACCCTCATCGACAACGAGCTCGGTCTGTCCTGAGCGGACGACGCCGGACGACACGGAGAACGAAAGGGACACAGAGACAGACATGAGCGACACGACCGAGACAAAGCTCCGCGACTACCTCAAGAAAACCCTCACGGACCTGCGCAAGGCCAACCACCGCCTGCGCGAGATCGAGGAACGGAAGCACGAGCCGATCGCCGTGGTCGCGATGGGGTGCCGGCTCCCCGGCGGGGTGAGCGGGCCCGAGGAACTGTGGCGGCTGGTCGCCGACGGCACTGACGCCGTCACCGAGTTCCCCACCGACCGAGGCTGGGACCTGGACACCCTCTTCGACGACGACCCCGACCATCCGGGGACTTCCTACGCCCGGCACGGCGGATTCCTGCACGACGCCGGCGAGTTCGACGCGGCCTTCTTCGGGATCTCCCCGCGCGAGGCCCTCGCCATGAACCCGCAGCAGCGCCTGCTGCTCGAGACCTCGTGGGAGACCTTCGAGCGCGCGGGCATCGCCCCGACCGGGCTGCGTGGGCAGAGCATCGGTGTGTTCGCTGGTGTCATGCACCACGACTACGCCCCCGTCGGACAGCGCATCCCGCCGTCCGTCGAAGGCATGCTCGGCATCGGCAACTCCGGCAGCGCCACCTCCGGCCGGGTCTCCTACACCTTCGGCCTGGAAGGCCCGGCCATCACCGTAGAGACGGCCTGCTCCTCGTCGCTGGTCGCCATCCACCTGGCCGTACGGTCCCTGCGCGACGGGGAGTGCTCGCTGGCCCTCGCAGGCGGTGTGGCCGTCATGGCCACCCCGGACGGGTTCGTCGAGTTCTCCCGCCAGCGCGGCCTGGCCAAGGACGGCCGGGCGAAGGCGTTCTCGTCCTCCGCCGATGGCACGAACTGGTCGGAAGGCGCTGGGCTGTTGCTCCTGGAGCGGCTGTCGGACGCGCGACGCAACGGGCACCCCGTGCTCGCGGTGGTGCGCGGTACGGCGGTCAACCAGGACGGTGCCTCCAACGGTCTGACCGCGCCCAACGGCCCCGCGCAGCAGCGGGTGATCCGGGCGGCCCTTGCCGACGCCCGGCTGTTCCCCACGGATGTCGACGCGGTGGAGGCGCACGGCACCGGCACGGCGCTGGGCGACCCGATCGAGGCCCAGGCCGTCATCGCCACCTACGGCCAGGACCGACCGGAGGACCGCCCGCTCTGGCTCGGCTCGCTCAAGTCCAACATCGGCCATGCGCAGGCCGCCGCCGGTGTCGCGGGTGTCATCAAGATGGTGATGGCACTGCGGTACGAGCAGTTGCCGAAGACGCTGCACGTGGCCGAGCCGACGCCGAAGGTGGACTGGTCGGAAGGGGCCGTCGAGCTGCTCACCGAGGCCCGTTCCTGGCCCCGGGAGGAGGGCCGTGCGCGGCGGGCGGGCGTGTCGTCGTTCGGTGTGAGCGGGACGAACGCGCATGTGGTGATCGAGGAGGCACCCGCCGAGGAACCGGCCGAGGAACCGGCCGAGGTCCACGTCGACTTCACCGGTCCGGTGCCGTTGGTGGTGTCCGCGCGTTCGGCGCAGGCGCTGAAGGCGCAGGCCGATCGCCTCGCCGAGCATCTGGAGACGGCCGGCGCCGATCTGCCGGATGTCGCGTACTCGCTCGCCACCACTCGCGCGGCCCTGGAGCACCGGGCTGTGGTCGTGGCCGCGGACCACGCCGAAGCGGTGACCGCGCTCCGGGCGGTGCCCGGTGACGTTCCGCCCGTCTCGTCGGGACGCCTGGCCGTGTTGTTCACCGGTCAGGGGGCACAGCGGGTGGGCATGGGCCGTGAGCTGTATGCCACGTATCCGGTGTTCGCCGAGGCGTTCGACGAGGTCGTAGCGGAGCTGGACCGGCATCTGCCCCGGTCGTTGAGGGCGGTGGTGTTCGAGGACGCCCCCGCATTGGATCGTACGGAGTTCACGCAGCCGGCGTTGTTCGCCATGGAGGTGGCGTTGTTCCGGCTGGTGCAGTCGTGGGGGCTGCGGCCGGATTTCGTGGCCGGGCATTCCATCGGTGAGCTGACGGCAGCGTATGTGTCCGGGGTCTGGTCGCTTTCCGACGCGGCCCGGCTGGTCACCGCACGCGGCAGACTGATGCAGGCACTGCCGGCCGGTGGCGCGATGGTCGCGGTGCAGGCGACGGAGGACGAGGTCCGGCCGCTGCTGGGCGACAACGTCGATATCGCGGCGGTCAACGGGCCGGAGTCCGTCGTCATCTCCGGCCAGGAGGACGCCGTGGCCCAGGTGGCCGGGACGCTGGCCGGACAGGGTCGCAAAACGAAGAAACTGACGGTCAGCCACGCCTTCCACTCACTGTTGATGGAGCCGATGCTGGACGAGTTCCGGCAGGTCGCCCAGGAGCTGACCTACCGGGAGCCACGTACTGCGGTCGTCTCCAACGTGACCGGGAAGATGGCCACAACCGAGGAGCTCACCTCCCCGGAGTACTGGGTCCGCCACGTCCGCGCAGCCGTCCGCTTCGCCGACGCGATTCCCGCCCTTCAGACAGAGGGCGTCACCGCGTTCCTGGAGCTGGGACCCACTGGTGTGCTCACGGCCCTGGGGCAGGAGTCCGCCACCGGCGACGCCCTCTTCGTGCCGTTCCAGCGCAAGGACCTCCCCGAGGCACGCGCCGCGGTGACCGCCGTGGGCCGGCTGCACAGCGCCGGGGTCCCCGCCGACCTGGCGGCGCTCGCGCCGGGCGGGCGGCGGGTGGAACTGCCGACCTACGCCTTCCAGCACGAGCGGTACTGGCTGCGCCCCGTTGAGACGCGCTCCGACGCCGACGCGCTGGGGCTCGCCCCGGCCGGCCATCCCTTCCTCGGGGCCATCATTCCGCTGCCGGAGTCGGGCGGGGTGCTGGCGACGGGTCTGCTGTCGGTGCGGTCGCATCCGTGGCTGGCGGACCACGTCGTCGCCGGGACGACCGTGGTCCCAGGGGCGGCGCTGGTGGAGATGGTGATGCGCGCCGGTGACGAGGTGGGCGCCGCAGCGGTCGAGGAGCTGGTGATCGAGGCTCCGCTGGTGCTGCCGGAGGGCGGAGCGGTGCGCGTCCAGGTGGTCGTCGGCAGCGCGGAGGACGGGCGGCGGTCGGTCGCCGTGTACTCCGCCGCCCAGGACGCCGGACCGGAGACACCATGGGCCCGGCACGTCACCGGCAGCCTC
>NZ_JBFAXI010000187.1:0-4110 GCF_040680735.1 Streptomyces sp. NPDC051987
GGCACCCGGGAGATCCCGGGTGCCCCGCCGCCGTCTCCGGCCGTCGGACTCACGTCAGTCGGCCACCAGTTGCTCCCGCAGGAACTCGGCGACATAGGCCGGGGTCGGGTAGTCGAAGAGCAGCATGGCGTCCAGGGCGAGACCGGTGACCTGCACGAGCCGGTTGCGCAGTTCGACGGCGCTCAGTGAGGTGAATCCGACCTCGAAGAAGGGGCTGTCGCCGTCCAGTTCGTCGTCGAAGGTCTCGTCCGGGTTCTGCTCGGTGCGGGCTGCACCGGCCTCCGCCACGACGAGGTCGACGAGGAGTGTGAGCCGCTCCTCGCCGCTGAGCCCGGCCAGCCGCTCCAGCAGGGCCACCCGCGTCGCGTCCAGGGCCTCGGCCTCAGGATCGGCGACGGTCTGTGTCGTGTCGGTGCTGATCGTCTCGGTGGTCACGGTGCCGGCCTCCAGCCAGTAGTCACGGCGCTGGAAGGCGTACGTCGGGAGGTCCACCCGACGCGCCCCGGGGAAGAGCGCCTTCCAGTCGATGGGAACGCCCCGGGTGAACAGCCCGCCCGCCGCGGTGAGCGCGGTCTGCGCGTCAGGGGCGTCGACGCGCAGAGCGGGAAGGAAGGCGACGCCGTCGTCGGCGGCGCCCAGGCAACCGGGGCCCAGCGCGGACAGCACCGCAGCGGGGCCCAGCTCCAGGAAGGTCGTGACGCCCCGGTCCAGCAGGGCACGGACGCCGTCAGCGAACCGGACGGTGCCGCGGACGTGCCGTACCCAGTAATCCGGAGAGGTGAGGTCCTCCCGGGTGGCCGGCGCGCCGGTGACATTGGAGATCACCGGCAGGCGCGGCTCCCGGTAGGCCAGTTCGGCCGCGACCTGCCGGAACTCCGCCAGCATCGGGTCCATCAGCGGCGAGTGGAAGGCGTGACTGACGGCCAGCCGTTTGGTCCTGCGGCCCTGGGCGGCGAAGTGCGAGCCGATCTCCGCTGCTTCGGCCTCGGGACCGGAGATCACCACGGATCGCGGCCCGTTGACGGCGGCGAGGCCGACACCCTCGGTCAGCAGAGGCCGTACCTCGTCCTCCGTCGCCTGCACGGCGATCATCGCGCCGACGGCCGGCAGGGCCTGCATCAGCCGTCCCCGCGCGGCCACCAGCCGGGCCGCGTCCGCCAGGGACCACACTCCGGCCACATACGCGGCGGCCAGCTCGCCGATCGAGTGCCCGGCCAGGGCATGCGGGCGTACTCCCCAGGACTCGTAGAGGCGGTACAGCGCCACCTCTACGGCGAACAGGGCCGGTTGGGTGAACTCCGTGCGCTCCAGCGCCGCCGCGTCCTCGTGGACGACCTCGTTCAGTGGCCGGGGCAGGTGCCGGTCCAGTTCCTCCGCGACCTCGTCGAAGGCCGTGGCGAACACGGGATGGGTGTCGTACAGCTCTCGGCCCATACCGAGTCGTTGGGCGCCCTGGCCGGTGAACAGCACCGCGAGGCGGCCCCTGGCACGGCTGCCGCGAGCGATGCCCGGCAGCGAACCCGCGGTGCCGTCGGCGACGGCCCGGACCTTGGCGCGCAGGGCGGCCAGATCGCCGGCGACGATCACGGCCCGCTCGTCGAACGCGGTCCGGGTGAGCGCGAGCGAGTAGCCGATGTCGTACGGGTCGGGGGGCGCGTCCGCTCCGCCGAGCATCGCCTCGAGCCGGGCTGCCTGACCGCGCAGCGCCTCGGCCGTCTTCGCCGACAGCGCCCAGGCGACGGGCCCCGACGCCCGCTCGGCACCCTTCTCGGCGGCGGGCTCGGGCGGGGCCTCCTCCAGCAGGACGTGCGCGTTGGTGCCGCTGATCCCGAACGACGACACGCCCGCCCGGCGCGCTCGGCCCTCCTGCCGGGGCCAGGAACGGGCCTCGGTGAGCAGTTCCACCGCACCCGCCGACCAGTCCACCTTCGGTGTCGGCTCGGCCACGTGCAGTGTCTTGGGCAGCTGCTCGTTGCGCAGCGCCATCACCATCTTGATCACACCCGCCACACCGGCGGCGGCCTGCGCGTGCCCGATGTTGGACTTCAGCGAGCCCAGCCACAGCGGGCGGCCCGCCGGGCGGTCCTGACCGTAGGTCGCGATCAGCGCCTGCGCCTCGATCGGGTCACCCAGCACGGTGCCGGTGCCGTGCGCCTCCACCGCGTCCACGTCGGCGGGCGCCAGGCGAGCGTGGTCCAGGGCCGCCCGGATGACCCGTTCCTGCGCCGGCCCGTTGGGCGCGGTCAGACCGTTGGAGGCACCGTCCTGATTGACGGCGGAGCCGCGCACCACCGCGAGTACGGGATGCCCGGCTCGCCGCGCGTCCGACAGCCGCTCCAGAAGCAGGATGCCCGCACCCTCGGCCCAGTTGGTGCCGTCCGCGGAAGACGAGAACGCCTTGATCCGGCCGTCGGCGGCGAGCGCCCGCTGGGTGGCGAAGCCGACGTAGGCGTCGGGCGTGGCCATCACCGCGAGCCCGCCCGCGAGCGCCAGTGAGCACTCGCCGGCGCGCAGCGCCTGGGCCGCCATGTGCAGGGTGACCAGCGAGGACGAGCAGGCCGTGTCGACGGTGACGGACGGCCCGGTCAGGTCGTACAGGTAGGAGACGCGCCCCGACAGCACGCTGCCCGACCGGCCGAGGCCGAGGAAGGCGTCGACCCCTTCGGGCAGCTTGCGGACCCCGCTCGCGTAGTCGTGGTACATCAGGCCGGCGAAGACACCGGTGTCGGAGCCCCGGATGGTGTGCGGGTCGATCCCGGCCCGCTCCAGCGCCTCCCAGACCAGTTCCAGCAGGAGGCGCTGCTGCGGATCGGTGCCGAGGGCCTCTCGTTCGGAGAGGCCGAAGAACCCGGCGTCGAAGGCGCCGGCACCGTGCAGCACCCCGGCTTCGCGCACGTAGGTGGTGCCCGGATGGCCGGGCTCGGGGTGGTAGAGGGACTCCAGGTCCCAGCCGCGGTCGGTGGGGAGGCCGGTGACGGCGTCGTGACCGCCGGCCACGAGGGTCCACAGCTCCTCCGGCGAGGTGATCCCGCCAGGCAGCCTGCAGGCCATGCCCACGATGGCGACCGGCTCTCGGGCGGCGGCCGTGATCCGCTCGTTCTCCTGCCGCAGCCGCTCGTTCTCGGTGAGGGACGCGCGCAGGGCGTCGACGAGTCGTTCGTCGGAAACAGTCATGTTCTTCTCTCCCGGTCCAGGACCGAATCAGGTGGCCGATCCGCTGAGGGCGCGCGCCACGAGGCTTTCCACGTCCATGCCGGCGATCATCTCGGCGGCCGCGTCCCCGGTCGGCTCGGCGGACCGCGTCGTCTCCTCGACCGGCACCCTCTGCCGCGGCAGACGGGGAGCCAGCGCGTCGTACAGGCGCCGGGCGAGCGCAGCCGGGGTCGGGTGGTCGAAGACGAGGGTGGCGGGCAGTCGCACTCCGGTCCGGGCGGCGAGCTGGTTACGCAGTTCCACTGCGGTCAGTGAGTCGAAGCCCACATCCTTGAACGCCTGGTCCTCGGCCACCTGGTGCCTGTCCGCGAAACCCAGGACCCCGGCCGCCTGTTCAGCGATGAAGTCGAGGACGGCCTCCCGCCGCTCCTCCTCCGGAAGAGCCGCCAGCCGCTCGACGAACGACTCGGCGGCGGGCTCCCCGGCCGCCTGCGCGGCCCGGCGGGCCGGGCGGACCAGGGCGCGCAGCAGGGCGGGCACACCGTCTCGCCCGGTGCGGGTGCGCAGGGTCGCGAAGTCGAAGCGGGCCGCCACCAGCACCGCGTCGGAGGTACGCAGCGAGGCGTCGAAGAGCCGCAGGCCCTCCTCGCCGTGAAGCGCCCGCATGCCGCTGCGGCTCATCCGCTCGCGGTCGCTGTCCGTGAGGGTGGCCTGCATGCCGCCGTCCTGCTCCCACACCCCCCAGGCGAGTGAGGTGGCGGGGAGCCCGAGGGAGCGGCGGTGCTCGGCGAGGGCGTCCAGGGCGGCGTTGGCGGCGGCGTAGTTGGCCTGGCCTGCGCTGCCGACGGTGCCGGCGATGGACGAGTACAGCACGAAGGCGGCCAGGTCGAGGTCGCGGGTCAGGTCGTGCAGATGCCAGGCCGCGTCGACCTTCGCGGTGAACACTTTCGCCAGCCG
>NZ_JBFAXI010000188.1:0-4058 GCF_040680735.1 Streptomyces sp. NPDC051987
GGCTCACCGCCCCTTCAGGGGCGCGGGGAACTGCGCGGCCCGCCACGACGCACCCGCACCCGACGACGTACCGGCCCTACCTCGACGGCCTCGACGGCCTCGACGGCCGCGACGGCCGCGACAGCACGATCACGCTCCGGGCCTCGGCCCGCAGCCTCGTGCCCGCCTTGTGTTCACGCTCGTCCGGCACCCCCTCCGGATCGGCGGTGTCGATGAGGGTCGTCCAGCGTTCCCCGTAGGAGTCGTCGGGCAGCCGGAAGACGACCGGTTCCCAGTAGCCGTTGAGCAGCAGCAGGAACGAGTCGTCGACCAGGCGCCCGCCGAAGGGGTCGCGTTCGGCGATGGCGTCGCCGTTGAGGAAGACGCCGACCGAGTGCGCGTCGGCGCGCTGCCAGTCCCGGTCGGTCATCTCGCGGGCGTCGGGCCGCAACCACACCAGGTCGGGCAGCGGCTGCCGGGGGTGCACGGCGGTCTCGCCCCGGAAGAAGCGCCGCCGGCGCAGCACCGGGTGGGCGGCGCGCAGCGCGATGACGCGCCGGGTGAAGTCGGCGAGCGCCCGCTGCTCCTCGGTCAGCTCCCAGTCGACCCAGGAGACCTCGTTGTCCTGGCAGTAGGCGTTGTTGTTGCCGCCCTGGGTGCGGCCGAGTTCGTCGCCGTGGCTGAGCATGGGGATGCCCTGGGACAGCAGCAGGGTGGCGAGGAGGTTGCGCTGCTGGCGTGCCCGGAGTTCGAGGACGGCCGGGTCGGTGGTCTCGCCCTCGGCACCGCAGTTCCAGGACCGGTTGTGGCTCTCGCCGTCCTGGTTTCCCTCGCCGTTGGCCTGGTTGTGCTTGTCGTTGTACGACACGAGGTCGCGCAGCGTGAACCCGTCGTGCGCGGTGACGAAGTTGACGCTCGCCCGCGGCCTGCGCCTGCTGTGCTGGTAGAGGTCGGAGGAGCCGGTGAGCCGGGAGGCGAACTCGCCCAGCGAACCCGGTTCGGCCCGCCAGAAGTCCCGTACGGCGTCCCGGTAGCGGCCGTTCCACTCCGACCACAGCGGAGGGAAGTTGCCGACCTGGTAGCCGCCCTCGCCCACGTCCCAGGGTTCGGCGATGAGTTTGACCCGGCTGATGACCGGGTCCTGCTGGATCAGGTCGAAGAACGCCGAGAGCCGGTCCACCTCGTGGAACTGCCGCGCCAGCGTGGCCGCGAGGTCGAAGCGGAAGCCGTCGACGCGCATCTCCGTCACCCAGTACCGCAGCGAGTCCATGATCAGCTGGAGCACGTAGGGGTGCCGCATGAGCAGGCTGTTGCCGGTGCCGGTGGTGTCGTAGTAGTGCGCCCAGTCGCCGTCGACCAGCCGGTAGTAGGAGGCGTTGTCGATGCCCCGGAAGGAGAGGGTGGGGCCCATCTCGTTGCCCTCGGCGGTGTGGTTGTAGACCACGTCGAGGATGACTTCGAGCCCGGCCGCGTGCAGCGCCTTCACCATCGCCTTGAACTCGTTGACCTGCTGGCCCCGGCTGCCGAAGGCGCCGTAGGCGTTGTGCGGGGCGAAGTAGCCGATGGTGTTGTAGCCCCAGTAGTTGGACAGGCCCCGGTCCTTGAGCACCCCGTCCTGCACGAACTGGTGGACCGGCATCAGCTCGACCGCCGTGACCCCGAGCGAGGTCAGGTGGTCGAGGACCGCCGGGTGGGCGAGACCGGCATAGCTGCCCCTGAGCCGTTCGGGCACCTCCGGATGGGTGAGGGTCAGCCCGCGCACATGGGCCTCGTAGATCACCGAGTCGGAGTAGGGCCGCCGGGGCGGCCGGTCGTCGCCCCAGTCGAAGAAGGGGTCGGTGACCACGCCGAGCATGGAATGCCCGGCGCTGTCGGCCGGGCTCGGCCCGCCGGGGGTCCGCTCGTAGAGGGAGGGATGGTTGTCGATCTGGCCGTCGATCGCCCGGGCGTACGGGTCCAGGAGCAGCTTCGCCGGATTGCACCGGTGGCCGAGGTCCGGGTTCCAGGGCCCGGTCACCCGGTAGCCGTAGCGCTGTCCCGGTCCGACGCCGGGCAGGTAGGCGTGCCAGACGAAGCCGTCGACCTCGGTCATCGGGACCCTCGTCTCGGTGGCGGCGTCGTCCACCAGGACCAGGTCGACCCGCTCGGCGACCTCGCTGAACAGGGCGAAGTTGGTGCCCTGGCCGTCGAACGAGGCGCCCAACGGGTAGGGGTGCCCGCTCCACACGGGCACCCCTTTCCGGGACTTCCTCGCCGTCACCGGGCGCCTTCCAGGACACCGTCGGCGGATGCGGCCAACTGGGCGACCGGGAGCTCGCGCGGCACCTTCAGGACCCGGCGCAGCAGCGGCGCCGGCCCGGTGCGCACCAGCGGGACCCGCTCGCCGGACCTGGCCCGTTGCGAGAACCAGATGATCTTGCTGCCGGTCTCCGAGGCGCAACAGCCCCAGCCGTCGCTGGTCGCGGCGAGGTGCGCCAGGCACGGGCGCAGGTCCTGGTCGGGACGGAGGTCACGGTCGTCGTCACCGATGGCGGTGATGAGATGCTGCCCGTTCCACCACATCTCGATGGACGTGTGTTTGTCCGTCGCGTGCTGGTCGATGGCGGTCAGCAGCAGTTCGGCACCGCGGCAGACGGGTTCCACGAGGTTGTCGAGATCCCAGTACCGCAGATGGGCGGCCAGTATGCGGCTGACCTGTCCCACCCGTTCCGGGCTGACCTCCACGTCGAGGTGGTAGTAGCAGGGCACTGCGGTCTTCATTGTCGCTAGCTCCTCACCCGCGAAGCTCGCGCTCCCCCCTCGCCCGTCCGGAAGTGGTTCCGGACGCGCAGCGTGAGCGCTGGTCGCTCCTGAGTCACCTTCACTGTGCGGGCGCTACGCCATTCGTGCAACACGAGAGACCCATGAGGTGGTTGAAGATCCAACAAGACGCTCGGTCATCGTGCGTGCACCATGAGTGAAAGCCTCGATTCGCCGTAACGGCTCCGTGCCCTTCCCTGCCCGGACGCTCCCCCGACCCCGGGGACACGTGCCCATTCGAGAGCGTCGGAAGGAAAGAAACGGCCATGCTGCTACCCGCGAAGGCCGAGGTGGCCCGGCAGCTGCGGCGTTACCGGGCGTGGGAGCGCGTCATGCTCGCCTCGCCGCAGGACCGCGAGGTGCGGACCACCTTCGAGGACTCGGGTTACACGCTGTGCGTGCTGATGGGCAAGCGCTGCGCCCGGGAGGCGGTGGACGCGGCCGAGCACTATCTGCGCACCAGCCTCGTCACCTACGTGCGGGAGCAGCGGGAGCAGAACGGGCGGCCCCGGCTGACCGGGGCGGTCCGCCAGGGTCCGCCGACCGACCGGCGTTCCGCGAGGCAGTGACACCGCAGGAGGACCCCGCGGGAGGCCGACGGTCTTCCGGCACACTACGGACCGCGGAGCCGGGCCCTGGGCCCGGCTCCGCGCACGGCGGAGGTGAGACCCATGAAGGCGACTGAGGCCATCGGCCGCGTTCCGGTGCGTGACGTCCGGCCGGCCGTGGAGTGCGGCAGACGACCGGCGAAGGCGGTACCCGGCGAGACCTTCCAGGTCACCGCCACCGTCTTCCGCGAGGGCCAGGACGCCGTCGGCGCCAATGTGGTGCTGTGCGGTCCCGGGGGCCGGCCCGGCCCCTGGACGCCGATGCGGGAGCTGGCCTCCGGCACCGACCGCTGGGGCGCGGAGGTCACCCCGGACGCGACGGGCCGCTGGACGTACCACGTGGAGGCCTGGAGCGCCCCGCTCGTGACCTGGCGGCAGCACGCCCGGGTGAAGATCCCGGCGGGCCTCGACACCGGCCTGGTCCTGGAGGAGGGTGCCGAGCTGTACGGGCGCGCGGCCGCCGGGGTCCCCGAAGGCCCGGACCGCGAGCGGGTGCTGGCCGCGGCACGGGCCCTGGGGGACGACTCCCTCCCCCTGCACACCCGGCTGGCCAACGCCCTGGCTCCCGAGGTGGACGAGATCCTGGCCCGTCATCCGCTGCGGGAGCTGGTCACCGCATCCGAGCCGCTGCCGCTGCTCGTCGAGCGCGAACGGGCCCTGTACGGCTCCTGG
>NZ_JBFAXI010000189.1:0-3928 GCF_040680735.1 Streptomyces sp. NPDC051987
GCCCCGGGCGGGGGGGGCCCCCCCACCCCCCCCCCCCCCGCCCCGCCCCCCCGGCCCCCCCCCGCCCCGGCCCCCCCGGCCCCCATCTCCCAGGCACGAGCGCCCCCTCAACAGGCACCCCGCCCCCCGGTGAGCAGCTTCAAGCCAGTGACCCCCGCCCCCGCCCCCGCTCCCGGACTGCGACCACACCGCCCGCCGTCGGCCTGCGCCGCCCACCTGCTGCGCGCAGACACCCGCCCCGCCCGTCAGTCACAGACCGCGCACGCATAAGCATCCGCCGCCGCCTCCATGCGCAGCACCGCGTGCCCCGCGGCCGTGTGCACATCACGCCAGCACCGCTGCAGGCAGCCGCTGTCGGTACGCGCATGCCGGCCCCCCGTGCGGAACAGACGCTCCACAGCCGACACCAGCAGGTCCACGGCGAAAGCGGCATCGCGCCGGTTCCGGGCGACGACCGCCTCGCACACCGCAGCGGTGTCGGCCCGCAGCGCGGCCTGCTCCAGCAGCAGCCCGGCAGCATCGATCTCCGCCGACGAACGCGCCAGCGTCTCGCGCACACCCGCCTGCCCCCGCACAGGAGCACCCTCACCCGGCCCGCACGCCCACACCGACCACTCCTGAAGAGCCTGCCGCGCGCAACCCAGCACCGGCGCGGCGAACAACAGACCACCGCCCATCTGCGCGGGCACACGGTGACAGCGCGCCCGCCCCGGCCCGCCCGTCCCCGCCAGCAGATCCGCCAGCACGAACGCACGGCGACCGGGCACCGTCACCCCCGCCACGACGACCGTGTCACTGCCCGTCCCCCGCAACCCCGTGCTGTGCCACACCTCCCGCACCACAACCTCCTCCCGCGGCACCAAGAACACCCGCGCCGTCCCCCCCGCACCGCAAACGTCCCGGGCCGCAAGCAGAAACCACCGCGCCCACCTCGCACCGCTGACACACTCCCACTCACCCTCCAGCCGCCAGCCGCCACCCACCCGCACCGCCTCACCCGCCGGCGGCATCACCCCCGCAGCGATACACACATCCGGCCCGCTCCCCCACAACTCCCGCTGCCCCGCCACAGGCAGAAACGCCGCAAACCGGCCGTGCGCCGCCCACAGCCCCGCACACCACGCAGCCGACGCACACCCCTCACCCACACCCGCCACCGCACGCACCAGCTCACCGAACGTACCCTCCGCCCCACCCCAACACCCCGGCACGAAATGCCGGGCAAAACCCGCCTCACCCACCACCCCCACCACCTCAGAATGCAGGCCCCGCTCCCCATCAGCCCACACCGCAAAACGCCCAGCCACCCCCGCCACCCGCACCGCACGATCCACCAGACCCCACCCCACCCCCACCCCAGACCCGGACACGGCTGCCGACCCAGACGGGGACACGGACGCGGGCGACGCCGCGGCCCCGGACACAGACAGGGGCCCCGGCACGGGTCCGGACACAGACAGGGAGTCGGACCTGAGCACAGACGCAGACACGGCCCCGGGCCCGGACAGAGAATCCGGCGGGGGCAGGGGTGCGGACACGGCCGCAGGACCGGGCACGGGCACGGACGCCGGTGCGGCAGCCGGCCGGAACACGGGTGCGGACGGAAGCGGGAACGGAGACGGGGAGAGGGGCCCGGCAGAAACTTCCCGGGTGGGCCCGTCGGCAGCACTCATGACGACTCCTCACATGTCACGGACACCCCACGTCGCGGACACGGACGCAGGTTCGGCAGGCCTGGGCACATGCCGTTGCACATCACAGGGAACGCAACCGCCACCCCGCCGCCCCGAGCAAGCCGCACACTCCGGGCCCCGAACCACAACAGCACGGACGGACACGACCAGCACGGGCGCATGCGGCCAGCACAGCGCACAACACCCCCGGGCGGCCAGACGGCACCGCCACACCCACACGAACACGCGCACCCCAGACGGCGCCGGGGCGGCCACCAGAGCAGCCCTACGTCAGACGGCGCCAGAAACGGCCGCCGGCGTGCTGCTGTCAGCCGTCCAGAACATCGACACGGTCGACAGCAGCACACCGGACTGCACCGCCTGCGCCCCCAGCAGCGCCGGACTGCCGCCCCGGGCCGACGCACGGTGCCCCGTCATCACCAGCCGGACCAGCACATCAAGTTCCGCGAAAGCCAGACAGGTCACGGACACCCCGGTCAGCGTGTGCGGGACAGCCCCCTCCCCCTGGCTGGTCTGCAGATAACCCAGCTGACGGAAGCCCTCCAGCAGCACCATGAGCGGAACATGATCGGTGGGGTGGTCGAAGAGAATCGCATGACCCAGATCCACATCCAGGTCCCACTCCCCCTCCCGCCCGCCCGTCCTCAGCACACTGTCCTTGGCCCGCAACCGCCCCACCCGGTGGGCAGGCAACCGCTCCCCCCGCTCCGGCACGACCCCCCGCCCCGGCCGATCCGGCAGAACCGGGCGCTCCGGCAGATCCGGCTGGACTGCAGCCCCCGGCGAGGGCACGGCCGGGCGGCTCCCGCGCCGCCTGAGAAGCCCGTACCGCTTCTCGTCCACCGCGACCACCCGCAGACTCCCCCGCCCGCACGGCACCCCGCCGACGGTGAGAACCGCCTCGACACGCATCCCGTAACGCTGCGGCGGCCGGTGGTCCACCCACACCCAGGACACCTCCAGCACCACCGGCAGCGGCACCGCACCCACCTTCAGCACCGACGGCTCACTGATCTCGAACTCCATGTCCCGCCCCACGAACCGGTACCCCAACGGCACCCCGTAGTGCTCGTGCGCCAGAAACACCAACGTTTGCCGGATCGTTTCAGCAAACAGCAACGGATCCGCGCACCCGTTCCCGTCCGGGTGGTACAGCGCATGGTCCCGCGGCCACTGCGCCGCCACCAGGAAACGGTCCCCCTCCCCCGCCACCGCGACCGCATCGGTGAGATACACCTCCGCCACCGACGCCCGGTGCACCAGATGACGCGGAATGGGCTGCACAAAAGCAAGCGGCCGGCCGGCTGTCACCGACCCCGCCGCCACCGACCCGGCCGGCACCCGCCCGGACATAACACGATCCATGATCCCCCCCAGTGCTGTGACCACATCCGACACTTCCACGGGCTGACACCCACGACGCGGGCCAAAAAATATACCTACCAGAAGGTATATACAAGGTCCCCGAACCCCGCCCCGCAACCACCGCACACTTCCAGCCACCCACCCCCGTCCAGGACATCACCCCCACCCCCACACCACCCCCACAAGCACCCCAGAACCACCCCCGCGCCAGCCGACGGCACCGCCGACCACACGGCCGGAACCACCACCAGGGCCCCGCCAGGAGGCGAGCCGGAACCGGCTACACGGCCGGAACAACACAGCAAGGCCCCCCGGGGCCGGGAGCCCGCCCGGGGGCCGGGGGGCCGGGGGGCCGGGCGGCAGGGGGGCCGGGGGCCGGGGGGCCGGGGGGCCGGGGGCCGGGCAGCACAGCCGGCGCCACCGGCCCCACCAGGGGAACGAGCCGCGTGGCCGGCGGCGCCGCAGTGAACCAGCCCACGGACCTCCGCCGCCCCTCCACCCTCCCCCACGGTCATCTGCCGGGTCCCGCACCGGCCAGAGCCGCGCGTGCACGGCAAAAAACCAACAACCCGACTCGCGGACACCCGCCCTCCCCCAGGCCTCCTGACAGACCCCACCAGACCGGACCGGCATCGGCCCACCCGCCGGCCACGGCACGGCCGCCCCAACGGGCCCCGCACCGGCCAGGACCGCGCGTGCACCACGCAGCCGCACCGTCCCCGAGCCCCGCCGTTCCCCACGCCTGCCAGCCCACCGCCGGCTCACAACCGGCCAGACCACCCGCACCAAAGACGCGGCGGGCCGGGGCGACAGGACCTTCCCGCCCGGGCAGGCCGGGCCCGGCCGGCCCGGGCGCGGCGCCAACCCGG
>NZ_JBFAXI010000190.1:0-3539 GCF_040680735.1 Streptomyces sp. NPDC051987
GACGACGATCCGGTTGCCGGGGTAGTTCGACGAGAACGCGTTCGGACACATCTCGACCGGTGGTGGCGCCTCCCTCGAATACCTCGAGGGCAAGACGCTCCCCGGCCTCGCCGCACTGGAGGACTGACCCACATGGCCGCATCCGCTGCTTCCGGGCGCACGCCGATCATGGCGGGCAACTGGAAGATGAACCTCAACCACCTTGAGGCCATCGCGCACGTCCAGAAGCTCGCCTTCGCCCTGGCCGACAAGGACTACGAGGCCGTCGAGGTCGCCGTCCTGCCGCCCTTCACCGACCTGCGCTCCGTGCAGACCCTGGTGGACGGCGACAAGCTCAAGATCAAGTACGGTGCCCAGGACCTCTCGGCGCACGACTCCGGCGCCTACACCGGCGAGATCTCCGGGCCCATGCTGGCCAAGCTGAAGTGCACGTACGTGGTCATCGGCCACTCCGAGCGCCGCCAGTACCACGCCGAGACCGACGACGTCGTGAACGCCAAGGTCAAGGCCGCCTACAAGCACGGTCTGACCCCGATCCTGTGCGTCGGCGAGGAGCTGGACGTCCGCGAGGCGGGCAACCACGTCGCCCACACCCTCGCCCAGGTCGAGGGCGGTCTCAAGGACCTCCCGGCCGAGCAGGCCGAGTCGATCGTGATCGCCTACGAGCCCGTCTGGGCCATCGGCACCGGCAAGGTCTGCGGCGCCGGGGACGCGCAGGAGGTCTGCGCCGCGATCCGCGCCAAGCTCGCCGAGCTGTACAGCCAGGAGCTGGCCGACCAGGTCCGCATCCAGTACGGCGGCTCCGTCAAGGCCGGCAACGTCGCCGAGATCATGGCGCAGGCCGACATCGACGGCGCCCTGGTCGGCGGCGCCTCGCTGGACGCGGACGAATTCGTCAAGATCGTGCGCTTCCGCGACCAGTGATCGGGCAGAGCGAGTAGGCCCACGGGACGATCCGTCGTACCCTTGCGGGGACAAGGCGGCTTGCCGTCTTGTCCCCGTCGTTCGTCCGAAGTCGTTCATCCGAATCCGAGAGAGTTGGTCCAGCCGTGGTTTTGGGGTTCTCGATCGCCCTGATCGTCTTCAGCCTGCTGCTGATGCTGCTGGTGCTGATGCACAAGGGCAAGGGCGGCGGCCTCTCCGACATGTTCGGTGGCGGCATGCAGTCCTCCGTCGGCGGCTCCTCGGTCGCCGAGCGGAACCTGGACCGGATCACCCTGGTGATCGGTCTGCTGTGGCTCGCGTGCATCGTCGTCCTCGGCCTCCTGATGAAGACGAACAGCTGACCTGCGACTCGCACACACGCACAATCCGCACGTAAGGCCCCATGTTCGGTACGCGCACCTGAGCGCGGCCTATCATGGGGCTTGCGTCTAGGCGCGGGGGCGGTAACTCCCACCACTGGACGCGCGTTGGGCCTTACGTAGACTGAGGCGCTCGCAACGAAGCGACACGCCGACTCGCTTCGCGGCACCATCACGCAGGGAGTTACGACCGTGGCAAGTGGCAACGCGATCCGAGGTAGCCGGGTCGGGGCGGGGCCGATGGGCGAGGCCGAGCGCGGCGAGTCCGCGCCGCGTCTGCGCATCTCCTTCTGGTGCTCCAACGGGCACGAGACGCAGCCGAGCTTCGCCAGCGACGCGCAGGTGCCCGAGACCTGGGACTGCCCGCGCTGCGGCTTCCCGGCCGGTCAGGACCGGGACAACCCGCCGGACCCGCCGCGCACCGAGCCGTACAAGACGCACCTCGCGTACGTACGGGAGCGGCGCAGCGACGCGGACGGCGAGGCGATCCTCGCCGAGGCGCTCGCCAAACTGCGGGGCGAGATCTAGAAGTTGAGACCGGCCGGGGCCCGAGGGCGCCCGGCCGGAGCTGTCTCGCGGCGGGGTCCGAGTCCGGGGCCGGCCCGTTGTCAGTGGTACCCGCCAAGGGGCGCGGGCCGATGCATCGTGCGCCGACGCATCGTGCGCGGGCGCCGGTGACGGTGCGCGAGGCTGCCGTCGGCATGACGCGGGCGACACGGGCGGCCGTGGCCCGCCCGCCGTGGCCGCCGCATATCCGCGCGTGCGGCCGAGGGGAGCGTCCATGCGCTCGGCGCGAGCACCTGTCCGGCCGGATCGCCGTGCCGTTCGTGTGGCCGCCGCATCAGCCGACCCCGCCTGCCCGGCCGTCACCTCGTTGACACCGGTGCGCAAGCCGGACGTACCTGTTGTTGCGCCACGGGAGCGCACGACGGCGGGCCGTGCCCCGAGCTGATCAACTAGGTTGGAACGGCAGCGGCACAGGCACGCAACAGGACAGGTGCAAGGAAGAAGGCTGAAGTCGGAATGAACGCAGACGGCCGTACCAGGCTCAACCAGACGCCCGAGTGGACCGCGCTCGCCAAGCACCGGGAGGAGCTCGCCGACACCCGTCTGCGGGACCTGTTCGACGCCGACCCGGGACGCGGCACGGGCTACACCCTCCAGGTCGGCGACCTCCACATCGACTACTCGAAGCACCTGGTCAACGACGAGACGCTGCGGCTGCTCAGGGAGCTCGCCGCCGTCACCGACGTGTTCGGGCTGCGGGACGCCATGTTCCGCGGCGAGAAGATCAACGTCACCGAGGACCGCGCGGTGCTGCACACGGCCCTGCGCGCCCCGCGCGACGCGGTGGTCGAGGTCGACGGCGAGAACGTGGTGCCGCAGGTGCACGCGGTCCTGGACAAGATGAGCGACTTCGCCGAGCGCGTCCGCTCCGGCGAGTGGACCGGCCACACCGGCAGGCGCATCAGGAACGTCGTCAACGTCGGTATCGGCGGCTCCGACCTCGGTCCGGCGATGGCCTACGAGGTGCTGCGCAGCTTCACCGACCGCGACCTCACCGTCCGTTTCGTCTCCAACGTCGACGGCGCCGACCTGCACGAGGCGACCCGTGACCTGGACGCGGCCGAGACGCTGTTCATCATCGCCTCCAAGACGTTCACCACGATCGAGACGATCACCAACGCCACCTCGGCCCGCAACTGGCTGCTCACCGAGTTGAAGGCCGGTCAGGAAGCGGTCGCCAAGCACTTCGTGGCCCTCTCCACGAACGCCGAGAAGGTGTCGGACTTCGGCATCGACACGGCGAACATGTTCGAGTTCTGGGACTGGGTCGGCGGTCGCTACTCCTACGACTCGGCGATCGGCCTCTCCCTGATGATCGCCATCGGCCCGGACCGCTTCCGCGAGATGCTGGACGGTTTCCACCTGGTCGACGAGCACTTCCGCACCGCCCCCGCCGAGTCCAACGTCCCCCTCCTGCTGGGCCTGCTGGGCATCTGGTACGGCAACTTCCACGACGCCCAGTCGCACGCGGTGCTGCCGTACTCGCACTACCTCTCCAAGTTCACCGCCTACCTCCAGCAGCTGGACATGGAGTCCAACGGCAAGTATGTGGCGCGTGACGGCAAGGAGGTCGACTGGCAGACCGGTCCGGTGGTGTGGGGGACGCCGGGCACCAACGGCCAGCACGCGTACTACCAGTTGATCCACCAGGGCACCAAGCTGATCCCG
>NZ_JBFAXI010000191.1:0-3477 GCF_040680735.1 Streptomyces sp. NPDC051987
GGCTCAACACGCCGACGGCCGCCCCCAAGACGCGCTGCGCCACCGCCGGTGGCCGGACCCGGGTCCGGCCACCGGCCTGCCGTGATCGCCGTGCGGGGGCCGTCGTCCTAGGGTGGTCTCACCCGAACAGCCCCTGACGATGGGATGCACGACGATGGCGATCCAGGTCGGCGACAAGGCACCCGACTTCGAGCTCAAGGACAACCACGGCCGGACCGTGAAGCTGTCCGACTTCCGCGGCGAGAAGAACGTGGTGCTGCTCTTCTATCCGTTCGCCTTCACCGGCGTGTGCACCGGCGAGCTGTGCGAGCTGCGCGACAACCTGCCGAGGTTCGAGGACCGCGACACCCAGCTGCTCGCCGTCTCCAACGACTCCATCCACACCCTGCGTGTCTTCGCCGAGCAGGAGGGCCTGGAGTACCCGCTGCTGAGCGACTTCTGGCCGCACGGCGAGGCCTCCCGCGCCTACGGCGTCTTCGACGAGGACAAGGGCTGCGCCGTTCGCGGCACCTTCGTCATCGACAAGGAGGGCGTCGTGCGGTGGACCGTGGTCAACGGACTGCCGGACGCCCGCGACCTGAACGAGTACGTGACGGCGCTCGACGCGCTCTGACCCCCCCCTTGCCGCCCGCCCGGGGGTGCGACCCGCCGGGCCCCCTAGGGGGCGACATGGCCGACACCCCGTGATTCTTCGGGGTGCAGGGCCTGCGTGCGGCGGGAACCCGTCACTAGGATCGAGTCGTTGATCCGGTATCCGAAGCACCACGGGGGCTCCCCGCCCCTGGACACCACATGGGAGGACTCGTGGGAGTCAGCCTCAGCAAGGGCGGCAACGTATCGCTGACGAAGGAGGCCCCCGGCCTGACCGCGGTCCTCGTCGGTCTGGGCTGGGACGTGAGGACCACCACCGGCACCGACTTCGACCTGGACGCCAGCGCGCTGCTGCTGAACTCGGCCGGCAAGGTCGCCAGTGACCAGAACTTCGTCTTCTTCAACAACCTCAAGAGCCCCGACGGCTCGGTCGAGCACACCGGTGACAACCTCACCGGTGAGGGCGAGGGCGACGACGAGGTGATCAAGGTCAACCTGGCCGCGGTCCCCGCCGACGTCGACAAGATCGTCTTCCCCGTGTCGATCTACGACGCGGACAACCGCCAGCAGTCCTTCGGCCAGGTCCGCAACGCGTTCATCCGCGTGGTCAACCAGGCCGGCGGCGCCGAGATCGCCCGCTACGACCTGTCCGAGGACGCCTCGACCGAGACCGCCATGGTCTTCGGCGAGCTGTACCGCAACGGCGCGGAGTGGAAGTTCCGCGCCATCGGCCAGGGCTACGCCTCCGGCCTGCGCGGCATCGCCCAGGACTTCGGCGTCAACGTCTGAGTCATGTGAACGCCCGGGGGCGTTCGAAAGTCCGCTCTGTCCGGCGCCGCACCGTTTACGGTCGGCGCCGGACGCGCAGACAACCGGAGTACCACCGCTAGGGGAGGATCATCACCATGGGCGTCACGCTCGCCAAGGGAGGCAACGTCTCCCTCTCCAAGGCCGCACCCAACCTCACCAACGTCATGATCGGACTCGGCTGGGACGCCCGCTCCACCACCGGCGCCCCCTTCGACCTGGACGCCAGCGCGTTGCTGTGCCAGGGCGGCCGGGTCCTCGGTGACGACTGGTTCGTCTTCTACAACCAGCTCAAGAGCCCGGAAGGCTCGGTCGAGCACACCGGTGACAACCTCACCGGTGAGGGCGAGGGCGACGACGAATCGATTCTGGTCGACCTGCCCAAGGTGCCGGCCAACTGCGACAAGATCGTCTTCCCGGTCTCGATCCACATGGCCGACGAGCGCGGCCAGACCTTCGGCCAGGTCTCCAACGCCTTCATCCGGGTGGTCAACCAGGCCGACGGCCAGGAGCTCGCCCGCTACGACCTGTCCGAGGACGCCTCGACCGAGACCGCCATGATCTTCGGCGAGCTCTACCGCTACCAGAACGAGTGGAAGTTCCGGGCCGTCGGACAGGGCTACGCCTCCGGGCTGCGGGGCATCGCCCTCGACTTCGGCGTGAACGTCTCATAGCACCTTCACGCGGATTTCGGGGGCCGACCGCGCCGCAGGGCACCGGTTCCCTCTAGACTTCGTGGTCAACAGTGAGTAAAGCCGAGTACGGCGCGAGCGAGACCCGTACATACACGATTGGGTAACCAGTGCTTCTGAAAACCTTCGGCTGGTCGTTCGCGATCACCGCGCTCGGCCTGGTCGCCGCGGTCTTCTACGGGGGGTGGGAGGCCTTCGGCATCGTGGCCATCCTCGCCGTCCTCGAGATCTCCCTGTCGTTCGACAACGCGGTCGTCAACGCCGGAATCCTGAAGAAGATGAACGCCTTCTGGCAGAAGATCTTCCTCACGGTCGGCGTCCTCATCGCGGTCTTCGGCATGCGGCTGGTCTTCCCCGTCGTCATCGTCGCGATCACCGCCAAGATGGGTCCCGTCGAGGCCGTCGACCTCGCGCTCAACAACAAGGACCGCTACCAGCAACTGGTCACCGACGCCCACCCGGCGATCGCCGCCTTCGGCGGCATGTTCCTGCTGATGATCTTCCTCGACTTCATCTTCGAGGACCGGGACATCCAGTGGCTGCGCTGGATCGAGCGCCCCCTCGCCAAGCTCGGCAAGGTCGACATGCTCTCGGTCTGCATCGCGCTGATCGTCCTGCTGATCACCTCCTTCACCTTCGCCACCCACGCCCACCAGCACGGCGGCGGTCACGTCGACAAGGCGCAGACGGTCCTGATCGCCGGTATCGCCGGTCTGATCACGTACATGATCGTCGGTGGCCTCTCCGGGTTCTTCGAGGACCGGCTGGAGGCCGAGGAGGAGCGCGAGCACGAGGAGGAGGAAGAGGCCGAGCGCACCGGCAAGCAGAAGTCGGCGGTCCTGCTGGCCGGCCAGGCCGCGTTCTTCATGTTCCTCTACCTGGAGGTCCTGGACGCGTCCTTCTCCTTCGACGGCGTGATCGGCGCCTTCGCCATCACCAACGACATCGTGCTCATGGCCCTCGGCCTCGGCATCGGCGCGATGTACGTCCGGTCGCTCACCGTCTACCTGGTCCGCCAGGGCACCCTGGACGACTACGTCTACCTGGAGCACGGCGCCCACTACGCGATCGGCGCCCTGGCCGTGATCCTCATGGTCACCATCCAGTACGAGATCAACGAGGTCATCACCGGCCTCGTCGGCGTCGTCCTGATCGGCTGGTCGTTCTGGTCCTCCGTACGGCGCAACCAGCGGCTGGCGGCGGCCGAGGGAAAAGCGGGGTCGGACGACAAGGCTGAGGTGTCGTCCGCGGTCTGAACCGGCTCGCCGGTCCGAAAACGGAGGGTGTGACGCCCTCCTCCACGAGGAACGTTCTGATGGGGGCGGCCGACCGGTCGGGGGGCGCCCCGGGGGGGCGGGAGGGGCGGGGGGGGGGGGGGGGGTGGGTT
>NZ_JBFAXI010000192.1:0-3405 GCF_040680735.1 Streptomyces sp. NPDC051987
CGTCGTGCGGTCAGCCCTTCCAGGAGCGTGCCACGACGCCGTCGCGCACCTCGAAGTTGAGCCGCCCCATCCGGTACTCCATGGTGATGATCGCGCCCGGCGGCAGCGAGCGCACCGTGGCCCACCCCCGCTGTCGGGCGAGCCGTTCCGCGTCGCCCGCGTCGAGGCCTACGTACGCTTGCGGGCTGTCCTGGGGCTCCGTCGGCGGAGCGGTGTCCGGTGCCATACGGCCCACGCTAGGCCGCTCGCGGCGGAGACGGAAGCCGGGCCGGGAGCCGAAGTCCCCCGTCCGTTCCCGGTCACGCTTCTGTCACAGAATCCCGACACGCGTTTCGATCGAACTCTGTCACACGTACGAGCGGTTCCCTGCGTCTTCCTGGCGCATTCGAGTGCAATTCCCCGGTGCCGGTAGGGTCTTCCGAAAAGCCAACGGAAAGAACCAGGAGCGGGATCGGACGCGCTCCGGTGCGCGCATTCCATTCCGATTCCGACGGCCCGTCCCCGAGCTGACACCGCATAAGAGATTCACCGCTTCGGCACAGAACCTCCTGCCGTGCGGGCCGGGACGGGGCCGGCGGCGGCGTGAACTCGGAGCGGGCCGTCCGGCCATGAATCGTCCTCACACCCGGATGCCCGCTCCCATTCAGAGCATGCACACGCCCCCACGACGCGGCGGCCCCGCCCGGTCGGACCGGGCGGGGCGGGGTGGCGCGAGGCGGTGCCGGGCGGGGGTTCGCGTCAGAGCGCGAGGCGCTGTCCGGGCACGATGAGGTTCGGGTCGTCGCCGATGACGGCCTTGTTGGCGGCGTAGAGACGCTGCCAGGTGGTGCCGTGCCGCTCGGCGATCTGGCTCAGGGTGTCGCCCTCGCGGACGGTGTAGTCGCCCTGGGCCGAGACCCGGCCGGTGCCGGTCGTCGAGCGCTCGGGCGCCTTCGCGGCGGGGGCCGACTTCCTGCCGCTCGACGCGGTCGACGACTTCCACGACTTCGTCGCCGGCTCCGGGGCGCTCTTCGTGGTCGCCGAGGCGTTCTCGGGCGCCGAGCCGGTCGCCCCGGCGCGCCCCGAGCAGACCGGCCACGCGCCCCAGCCCTGGGCGTGCTGGACCTTGGTGGCGACGGCGATCTGCGCTTCCCTGGAGGCCTGGTCGGCCGTCGCCGCGTAAGCGGCGCCGCCGTACGCGCGCCAGGTGGAGGCGGAGAACTGGAGTCCGCCGTAGTAGCCGTTGCCGGTGTTGATGTGCCAGTTGCCGCCGCTCTCGCACCGGGCGATGCGGTCCCACACTCCGTTGTCCGCCGCGGCGGCGTTGCCGGTGGCTGCCAGCAGGCCCAGCGGGGCGAGCAGCGCCGCTCCGGCCAGGGCGGCCGTCGTACGGCCCTTGCGGGAGCCGCTCTTGGGCGCGACGGTCTCACGGGTGGTATCGGCACACTCGGACATGTATTTCCCTCTCCACATACCCGGGGTCCCCCAGGCGGGACGCGGTCCCCGCGCGATGGACGCGGTTCCTCGCGCTCGCCCCGTCCGCCGCGGCCGGTACTGCGGTGATGCTCTGTCCGGTATGGCCGGCGGACGTACCCGAGCGGTGCTCGTTGCACACGGCGGAGGAATCTAGAGATCTGGAACGCCCGAAATCAACCAACTCCCTGTCGGGCCAGGCCAGTTCGGTGTTACCTTGGGTAGCGGCAATTTTCGGCCACCCACTACATTCCCTGATTTCGTGATTTGTCGACCACGGGTTCGACGGATCTGTGATTCACTTCACCGCGTCAAACTCCTTTGGCATGCGAAGAGTTGACGGGGAGTGCCGGATTCCGCACCGCGAGTGACCCTGTGCAGCGGATGGTTCGATCCCGATCCCCCTCGTGCGTGACCACCACCACAGATCGCCCGTTGTCTTCTTCATGAGCCCGCGACCCCGGGGGCTCACGGACCGGGAGCCACCCGGCCCTTCACGCACGCATCCCGAGGGAGCCACCG
Source organism: Streptomyces sp. NPDC051987 (assembly GCF_040680735.1). Taxonomy (NCBI): domain Bacteria; kingdom Bacillati; phylum Actinomycetota; class Actinomycetes; order Kitasatosporales; family Streptomycetaceae; genus Streptomyces; species Streptomyces sp. NPDC051987. The sequence goes on from NZ_JBFAXI010000192.1 coordinate 1,975, forward strand.
TGCCGCGCATGCTCGACGTCAGCGACGAGGTACGCGCCGAGATCGGCGACGAAGAAGCCGACCGGCTGCTCGCCGGAGACAACGCCCCCGGCAGCTACGACTGCACGTCCTGCCGCACCCCGGGCGACTCCGAACAGGAGCGCACCAGCACCGTCCTGTTCATCGGCGACGAGACCGCCGTCCTCGCCTTCGCCCACGCCACCTGCCTGCCCTCGCAGGTCGTCCAGGTCACCGAGGAGCAGTTGCAGGGCGCGGTCCGCTCCATCAACGGCGACAGCGCCCCCGGCGGCGGCCCGCAGAAGTCCGTGCCGGAACAGGCGGTGCTCGGGGTGACCAGCGGGCTCGTGCTGATCGCCGGGGAGTTGCACCCGGCGCTGGTCGTGGAGCCGACCTCGCCGATCGTGCGGCCCGGCACGGACGGGGTGGGCGACGACTTCCTGCCGCTCCTGATCGAGCAGGGCTTCATGCCGGTGCCGGAGCTCTCCGCGGTGCCGCCGGTGCTGCACGGGTGGTCGGTGCTGCTGGCGGTGGGTCAGCTGCACGCGGTGCTGCAACCGGGGCCGGCGGGCGGGCAGCCGGTGGCGTGGTGGCAGGCGCATCAGCCGCTGCAGGTGACCGACGGGTGGCGGGCGGCGGCCAACAAGCACCAGCAGGTGCTGATGTTCGCGGCGCCGGTGGGGTCGATCGGGCGGCAGCCCCGGGAGGACCTGCTGCGCGACGCGATCGACAAGGCGGCGGCGAACGGGCAGCTGGTGGCGGCGGCGTTGCCGCTCGCGGGGGTCTGAGGGGCGCCCACGGGAGGTGGGAGCTGCGGGTGCGTGAGCGGCTGCGGGTGGTCCGTGACTGGTCGCGCAGTGCCCCGTGCCTCCAGCAGGGCACCTCAGGGCCGCATCTCTTTGAGGACCTGGTCGTTTGGACATACGTGCACGCATACGACCTTCCTCCCCACCGGCCGTCCTTCGCCACCGTTCCCGCCGCGCGGGCGGCTCAGGAGGCCCCGGCCGGGCTCTCGGCCACGCCGATCTACGACTCGCTCTACGCGGAGTGGGTCAAGGCCTTCCGTACGCTGCCGGGTGATCGCAGCGGAGAGGAGTCGCTGGGGTTCGTCGCCTTCGGGACCGCCCCGTTCAGTACCGGCACGCACGGGCTGGGGTCGTACGGAGGGAACTCGTACAGCGCGTACAGCGCGGGTGCCTACAGCGCCCGGAGCGGCGGCGGACAGCCGCAGCCGCCGCAGTGGCAGCGGGTCGGGACGCTCGGGCGGGCCCAGGAGACCGGGAGGGCGCCGGTCCCCGCGGCGCTGCCGCCGGCTCCGCGCCGGGGTCTGTGACACATGAGGGAGGGGCGGGGGGGCGGGGGGGGGGGGGCCCGCCCCCGCGAGCGCCGGCGGGGGGGGTGGGGGGCCGCGGGAGCGCCACCCCCCCCCGGAGG
>NZ_JBFAXI010000193.1:0-3271 GCF_040680735.1 Streptomyces sp. NPDC051987
GCCACGGACGCCCCGGATAACCCTCACCCCCTGGCCGATCCGGCTGACCCCGGCGGCCCGGAGGACGCCGCCGCTGCGGGGGCGCCCGGGGCCGGGGCCGGGCCGGCGGGGGGGTGACGGGGGCGGGGGGGGGGGCCCCCGGGGGGTTCCCCCCCCGCCCCCCCCGACCCATGCGGGAAGTACGCATCACCCAGAGCGAGTTGAGTATCCGGGCTCACGTCCGGGGCGGTCGCGCGTTGCGAGGATCGACGCAACGGCGCGGCAGCGAGCGCCGGTCCGTTCGGCCCGGACAGTCCGGGCCGGCCTGAGCCAGTTACGGAGAACTCGCCATGTCCCGTCGTATCGCCCTGTCCGTGGTCGCCGGTGCCGTCGTGCTCGCGGGAGCCGGGGCCTTCGCCCTCGCCTACGCCGGCGACCAGGCCCCCGCGCCCGCCCTGGCGCACAGCGCCGTCCACTACACCGCTCCCGACGGCGGCCGGGACGGCTCGCTCTCCTTCACCACCGAGGTCAGCGCGCCGTCCGGGGTGAAGAGCCTGAAGGTGCTGGCCTGGCCGGAGAAGTCCGATTTCGCGAAGAAGCGGCTGACCGCCGGGGAGATGGCCGCGGTGGAGTCGGCGACCTGCACGCCGGCCGGCGGCCACACCGTCCGGTGCGTGTACAGGGCTCCGGTGTCCGCCGCCGACGCCGCGTCCTCCCCGCACGGCGCCTGGCACATCGCCGTGCTCGCCACGGCGGAGGACGGACACACCACGTTCGACACCAGGGCCGCGGACTTCACCGTCGCGTGAGCCGGGGCGAGTGCCGGTGCCCGCCGCCCGTGGGCGCCGGTCACCCGAGGTGGGTGGCGAGCGCCCGCTCGACGTCCGGCGCCTGGGCGTCCTCGGCCGCCCAGGCCACGTAGCCGTCGGGGCGCACCAGCAGGGTCGTCCGGCGGTCGCTCGCCCAGCGGACCACGGTCAGGCGGTCGGCGCGGTCCGTACGGTGCGTGGGGTTGGTGCGGTGCGTGGGGTAGGTACGGTCCATGGGGTGGGTACGGTCCGTGCGGTCCTTGCGGTCCGTGCGGTGCGTGCGGTCCGCAGCCGGGTCGGGGGAGCCCGGGGTGACCAGGACGAACCGGCCGCCGCGCAGGGCCTCGTAGAGGCGGCCGCCGCCGGCCAGCGCGAGGTCGGGGACGCGGGCACCGGTGAGGCGGTGCGCGCCCCTGGGGGCGGGGTACCGATAGCCGATGCCGGTGACCTGGCCGAGCACCTTGCGCCGGGCCGGGCCGACGCGGCCGAGCGCGGTGGTGAGCGCGGCCCGCACCGGCAGCTGCCAGCCCTTGGCCATCGCGAGGCGGACGATCGCGCCGCTGCTGCGCAGCACCGTCCGCCCGACGGGGTGCCGTTCGCTCTGGTAGGTGTCGAGCAGGTCCGGGGCGGCATGGCCGTGCAGCACGGCGGCGAGCTTCCAGCTCAGGTTGGCCGCGTCCTGGAGACCGGTGTTCATGCCCTGGCCGCCGGCCGGCGTGTGCACGTGCGCCGCGTCGCCGGCCAGGAAGACCCGGCCGACCCGGTAGCTGGGCACCTGGCGCTCGTCGCTGTGGAACCGGGACATCCAGCGGGCGTCGTGCATCCCGTAGTCCCGGCCCAGGGCGAGGCGGGTGATCTCCTTGATCTCGTCGAGGTCCACCGGCTCGTGGTCGGGGACGTCACGGCCACGGTGCCAGCAGATCACCCGATAGTAGCCGTCGCCGAAGGGCGCGAGGAAGGCGAACGCGTCGCCCACCGCGGCGGCCGTGAGCAGGGTTGCGGGCCGCTCGGCGAGCAGCACGTCGGCGAGGACCACGGACCGGATCGCCGACCTGCCCGGGAACGGCAGCCCGACCGCCTCCCGGACGGCGCTGCGCATGCCGTCGGTGCCGACGACGTACGCGGCGCTCAGGTCCGCATGGCCCCTGACGTGGACGGTCACGCCGTCCGCGTCCTGGGTCAGGCCGGTCACCTCGTGGTCGTACCGGAATTCGACACCGGCCTCGACGGCCCGCCGCTCCAGCACCTTCTCCACCTCGTACTGCGGGAGGACGAGGACGTGCTGGAAACGGGAGGGGAGGGCGCCGAGGTCCAGAGTGAGCCCGTCGAAGAGGTTCATCCGGGCGATGGGCCGGCCGACCGCCTCCAGGTCGTCGGCGAGGCCTCGGGCGTCGAGCTGCTCCAGGGCGCGGGCGTGCAGGACGAAGGCGCGGGAGAGGTTGCTGATTTTGTGGGGGCGCTTTTCGAGAAGCGTGACCGGGACGCCGGCGGCGGCTAGGTCACCGGCGAGGAGCAGTCCGGTGGGGCCGGAGCCCACGACGATCACACGGGGGGTCGCCTCGGAGCTGCGGTCGGTGTGGGCGGTACGGGGGGCGTTGGGGGTGCCGGGGGTGCCAGTCGTGCCGGTCATGGAGGCCTCCTGGGTGCCTGGGAAGGCTTGGCTGGTTGCCGACGCCTGTTGGCCAACGGATGTTGACCAACGCTTGTTGACCAGACTAGGTCGGTCCGCGTCCACGGTCAACACCTGTTGGCATACACTCGTTGGCACACGATCGTGGGCAAACACCCGTGGGCAAACACCCGTGGGCAAACACCTGTAGGCCTACACTTGTGGGCCCACATTCGTGGGCCTACGCTCGTTGGCATGACCGGCACCCCCAATAGAGGCACAGAATCCGCGAGTGGCCCGGCGGCACGCCGCTCCGACGCCAGCCGCTCCGCCATCCTGGCCGCCGCCCGCGAACGCTTCGCCGCCGACGGCTACGAGCGCGCCACCATCCGCGCCATCGCCAAGGACGCGCGGATCGACCCGTCGATGGTCATGCGGTACTTCGGCAGCAAGGACGGCCTCTTCGCGGCCGCCGTCGCGCTCGACCTGCGGATGCCCGACGTGTCCCAGGTGCCGCGCACCGAGGTGGGGCGGGCGCTGACGGCCCACTTCCTGGACGTCTGGGAGGCGAACGAGGAGCTCACGGCGGTGCTGCGGGTCGCCGTCACCAACAAGGCGGGGACCGAGCGCCTGCAGGGCATCTTCCGGGACCAGGTGGTGCCGGTGGCGCAGCGGGTGTGCCCGGATCCCGAGCAGGTGGCCGCGCGGGCGGGGCTGTGCGCGGCGCAGTTGATGGGGCTCGCCCTGACCCGTTACGTGGTGCGGCTGCCGCCGGTCGTGGCGCTGGCCCGGGAGGAGATCGTGGCGTGGCTCGGGCCGACCGTGCAGCGGTACCTGACCGCGCCCAGCCCCTGAGCGACGCAGCACCGAGGGC
>NZ_JBFAXI010000194.1:0-3162 GCF_040680735.1 Streptomyces sp. NPDC051987
GGCGGTGGTGCGGCACTTCTCGCAGCGGGTCGCGGTGATGTACCTCGGCAAGATCATCGAGGTCGGCGACCGGGAGGCGATCTACACCCGCCCCCGCCACCCCTACACCCACGCCCTGCTGTCGGCGGTACCGGAGGTCAGCCTCACGGACGAGCAGGACGCCGCCGGCCGCGAACGCATCCGCCTGGCCGGCGATGTGCCGTCCCCCATCTCCCCACCCTCCGGCTGCCGCTTCCGCACGCGCTGCTGGAAGGCCCAGGACAAGTGCGCGACGGAGGAACCCCCGCTGGTCCAGCTCTCCGGCAACCACGAGGGCCACCTCACCGCCTGCCACTTCCCGGAGGACCCGACGACCGAGGCCCGCGACGAGGACATCGTCCTGGACCCGGCACTGGCGGCGCTGGAGGACGAGTGACCCCGCAGTGCCGGACGGCGGCGGGGCTCACTCGGCGCCGAGTCGGTGGTCCGCCCAGACGTAGCTCTCGGGCAGCAGGTCCGTGATGAGGACGGTCCGCAGACGGCCGTCCCCACCGACGATGACGTGGAGCGCCGGGAAGTAGTCCAGCAGGGCCTGCCGGCACCGGCCGCAGGGCGGAACGACCCCCCGGTCCCGGTCGCCCACGGCGACGACCGTGTCCAGCTCGTAGGCGCCCTGGGCGGCCGCGGCACCGATGAGGACCAGTTCGGCGCAGGGTCCTCCGGTGAAGTGGTAGGCGTTCACCGCGGTGATGATCCGGCCGTCCCGGGCGCGGCCCGCGGCGGCCATGGTGTGGTTGTCCCCCCGGCAGCGCGTGCGGGCGACGTGCGCCGCGGCCGCGACGAGTTCGTGGTCGACGTCGCGCGGCGGCGTGGTCATCTTCTCCACCTCGGTCGGGTGTCAGGGCAGGGAGCGGCCCCGCTGTGTCGGCGGGGCCGGCTCCGCGTCAACGGGCGAGGAACGGGCGCAGCACGGCGGCGAGTTCCGCGGGTGCGTCCAGGGCGATGAGATGGGCGGCGGTCGCGAACTCGACCAGGGTGGCGTCGGGGATCGCGGAGGCGTAGCGGCGGGCGATGTCCTGGAAGTCGGTGACGTCGAGCTTGCCGACACCCACCAGCGTAGGGACGGAGACGGCGGCGAGGTCGCCGGTCGCGGGACCCTGGGAGTGCTCTCCGACGACGGCCTGGTTCACCAGCGACGTCCGCAGGGGGCCACTGAGCCGCTCGGCCAGGCCGTCGGCCACGTCGTCCCAGTCGCGAGCGGGTCCCCGCAGCCACATGTCCAGGTTGACGCGTACGGCTGCCTCCAGGTCACCCGCGTCGAGAGCCGCCGTCTCGGCCTCGTCGTACGCGATCATCTCCGCCGACCAGGGGTAGCGCGGCCAGGGCGCGGCGAGCATCGCCAGCGAGTGCACCCGCTCGGGGTGGGTGAGGGTGAAGTCCAGGGCGACCCGGCCGCCCCAGGACGCGCCCACGAGCCGGACCCGCTCGTGGCCGAGGTGGTCCAGCAGGCGGCACAGGTCGTCGGTCTCCCGGAACGGGCCCGTCGGGGCCCCGGACTCCCCGAAGCCGCGCAGGTCGTACCGGATCACGGTGTGCTCCTCCCGGAGCGAGGGCACGACCGCGTCCCACATGTGGTGATCGGCGACACCGGCATGCACGAGCACGACAGGCGTGCCGGCACCGGCCGTCTCGTAGGAAAGGTGTCCGAGTTCGTCGTCGAGTGTCAGCACGTGCCGATGATCGCAGGCCGCCGCACCCGTGCCAAAAGCTTTACCGGAGCCCCCGCCGTGCTCGGCGGGGCGCCGCGACCGTGATGATCTCGGGACTGCCCGCGGTGACCGGCCCGCGCGCCCAGTCGCCGTACTGCTCGACGACCTCGAGACCGGCGTCGGCCAGGAAACCGCGGAGCGCGTCGGGGCCGAGGAAGCGCAGGGTCGAGCGGCACACCTGTGGCCACGCCCAGGCCTCGCCCTCGTACGTCTCCGTGAAGGTCACCCGGTCTCCCACCGGCGGTCCCTGGATCTCGTGCCAGACCCGGACCTGGCGCCCGTTCCCGTCGGCGAGCCGGCGCACCCGGTCCGGCGTCCAGGTCTCCCAGGCGCGGGCGGTCGGGTTACGGGTCTCGAAGACGAACCGGCCGGTGCACGAAAGGGCGCTGCGCACAGCGGTCAGCGCGGCCCGCACCTCCTCGTCGCCGAGCAGTTCCTGGAAGGCGTGACCGGTCATCACGGCGAGATCGAAGCCGTAGCCCTCCCAGCGGTGGCTCCGCAGGTCACCGAGGACCCACTCGATCCCGGGCGCGGCCCGGCGCGCCTGTACGAGCATCGCCGCGGCCGGTTCGAGCCCCATCAGCCGCCCACCGTGCCCCGCGGTCCGCGCCCCGCGCAGCAACCGCCCCGTCCCGCAGCCGACATCGAGCACCGACTCCGCGGACATCACCAGATCCAGGTAAAAGTCGTCACCGGGCCCCCACGGGTTGAGGGTGTCGTAGAGCGCGGCGAGCGACAGATCCGCGTACGAATGATCGACCACCGCGGCAGTGTGCCACACGATGTTGAACGCGGGGTCAGGAACGGGCTTCTTCTTGAGCTTCTATCAACTTCCGCCGCGGCGCGGATCTTTGACGGTGTCGAGGGGGAGGGCGACGGGGGCGGCGGGGAAGGCGGGAGCGGCATGAGAAGGGCCCGCACCTGGGGAGGTGCGGGCCCTTGCTCCCCTGGAGCGGACGTTCAGGGCTCGGGTCAATGGGCCGGTGAAGGTCCGTCCGAAGGCGGCGGCTGACGGAAAGGGGTGTGTCAGGCCGCTGCCTCGGGGTTCGTGGAGAGGCGCGAGGCGGGAACCGCGTCCTGCACCTCAGGGTAGTGGCACGCGGTCAGGTGGCCGGGCTTGTTCCCGTCCGCCTGGACCAGCGGCGGTGCCTCCGTCGCGCACTTCTCCGTCGCCTTCCAGCAGCGCGTGCGGAAGCGGCAGCCGGACGGCGGGTTGATCGGGGACGGCACGTCACCGACCAGACGGATCCGCTCGCGCGGCTCCTGGTCCACCGTCGCCTCGGGCACGGCGGAGAGCAGGGCCCGCGTGTAGGGGTGACGCGGGTTCTCGTACAGGTCCTCGCGGTCGGCGATCTCGACGATCTTGCCGAGGTACATGACCGCGACCCGCTGCGAGAAGTGCCGCACGATCGCG
>NZ_JBFAXI010000195.1:0-2731 GCF_040680735.1 Streptomyces sp. NPDC051987
CTGGCGTTGACTTTTGGCACGCTGTTGAGTTCTCAAGGAACGGTCGCTTCCTTTGTACTCACCCTCTCGGGCTTTCCTCCGGGCTTCCCTTCGGTGGTCCAAACTCTACCAGTGTTTTTCCGTCCCTCTGACCACTCTCCCGCAGGCATGCGAAAGATGATCCTGAGTGAGGATCTGACAAGTTTGGGTGCCGCCCGGATGTCGGCGCTTTATCGCAGCGCCGCGCCCCAGGCAGGAGTACGACTGTACACGGAGCTCCGAAGGCCGTGCAAATCCACCGGGCTGGTGGTCTAGACCACTAGCTGGTAGCTTCCATGCGGAACCGCCACTTCACATGACATACGCTGCTGCTCAGTGCCGTCCGGAACAAGCAGTGACGGCCCGTAAGCAGCTCCACTTCTGGGAGGCTTCCCATGACCACCGTGACGTCCCCGCTCGCAGGACGCGCCGTCGGACTGGCCGCAGTGCCGGACCCGGTCTTCGCCGGGGCCATGGTGGGCCCGGGTACCGCCATCGATCCCGTGCGTGAGCCTTCCACGGTCGTGGCACCCGTGGACGGAGTCGTCGTCTCTCTGCACCCGCACGCGTTCGTCGTGGTCGACGAGAGCGGCCATGGCGTCCTCACCCACCTCGGTATCGACACCGTGCAGCTCAACGGGCAGGGTTTCGAGCTGCTCGTGAACAAGGGCGACACCGTGACCCGCGGCCAGGCCGTGGTGCGCTGGAACCCGGCCGAGGTCGAGGCCGCCGGCAAGTCGCCGGTCTGCCCCGTCGTGGCCCTTGAGGCCACCGCCGACTCGCTCTCCGATCTCCGTGAAGAGGGCGACGTGAAGGCCGGCGACCCCCTGTTCGCCTGGAACTGATTCGTCCCGGACCGGCGACCCCACCGCCGTGCCGTCGTACGACGGATCAGGACGGCGGTCATGACAACCACCGCGGCGGCGGGACCCGCCGCACTATCGGAGACGGGTGAGATGGAGACAACGCTGCGAGGCGTCGGCGTGAGCCACGGTGTGGCGATCGGCGAGGTTCGGCACATGGGAACGGCGGTGCTGGAGCCGCCGGCCAAGCAGATCGCCGCCGAGGAGGCCGAGCGGGAGCAGGGGCGGGCCAGGCAGGCCGTGGACGCCGTGGCCGCCGACCTGATGGCGCGGGGCAACCTGGCGGGCGGCGAGGCGCAGGCGGTGCTCGAGGCGCAGGCCATGATGGCGCAGGATCCCGAGCTGATGTCCGATGTGGACCGTCGGATCGCCGTCGGCAGCACCGCCGAGCGTGCCGTGTACGACGCGTTCGCCGCGTACCGCGAGCTGCTGGCCGGTGCGGGCGAGTACCTCGCCGGCCGGGTGGCCGACCTGGACGATGTGCGGAATCGTATCGTCGCCCGGCTGCTGGGCGTTCCGATGCCGGGTGTCCCGGACAGCGACGAGCCGTACGTCCTGGTGGCGAGGGATCTGGCGCCGGCGGACACAGCGCTCCTCGACCCGGGGCTGGTGCTCGGTTTCGTGACTGAGGAGGGCGGGCCGACCAGCCACAGCGCGATCCTGGCGCGGGCGCTCGGGGTGCCGGCCGTGGTGGCGCTGCCGGGTGCCCAGGAGCTCGCGGAGGGCACCGTGGTCGCCGTCGACGGCAGCACGGGTGACATCTTCGTGAACCCGACTGCGGAGCGGAAGGCGGCGCTGGAGGCGGCGGCCGCCGAGCGGAAGGCGGCGCTGGCCGCCTCGACCGGCCCCGGGGCGACCGCGGACGGGCACAAGGTGCCGCTGCTGGCCAACGTGGGCGGGCCCGCGGACGTGCCGGCCGCGGTGGAGGCCGGTGCCGAGGGTGTCGGTCTGTTCCGTACCGAGTTCCTGTTCCTGGACGACAGCAAGAGCGCTCCTTCCGAGGAGAAGCAGGTCGAGGCCTACCGGCAGGTGCTGGAGGCGTTCCCGGAGGGCCGCGTCGTCGTGCGGGTGCTGGACGCGGGCGCGGACAAACCGCTGGACTTCCTGACTCCGGCGGACGAGCCGAACCCGGCGCTGGGCGTGCGTGGTCTGCGGACCCTGCTGGACCATCCCGAGGTGCTGCGCACTCAGCTGACGGCGCTGGCGAAGGCGGCCGAGGGGCTGCCCGTCCACCTTGAGGTGATGGCCCCGATGGTGGCGGACCGCGCCGACGCGAAGGCGTTCGCGGACGCCTGCCGGGAGGCGGGGCTGCGGGCCAAGTTCGGTGCCATGGTGGAGATCCCGTCGGCCGCGCTTCGGGCGCGCTCGGTCCTCCAGGAGGTCGAGTTCCTGTCGCTGGGGACGAACGACCTGGCGCAGTACACGTTCGCCGCGGACCGTCAGGTGGGTGCGGTGTCCCGGCTGCAGGATCCGTGGCAGCCCGCGCTGCTCGACCTCGTCGCGCTGTCGGCGGAGGCGGCGAGGGCCGAGGGCAAGAGCTGCGGCGTGTGTGGTGAGGCCGCGTCGGATCCGCTGCTGGCCTGTGTGCTGACGGGGCTGGGTGTCACCTCGCTCTCCATGGGCGCGGCGTCGATTCCTTATGTCCGGGCGATGCTGGCCAAGTACACGCTGGCCCAGTGCGAGCGGGCCGCGGCGGCCGCGCGTGCCACGGACAGCGCGGAGGAGGCCCGCTCGGCGGCGCAGGCGGTGCTGTCCGGCGAGTAGTGGGCCACGGCCGTGATCGGCTTGCTTTCCAGGGGCGGGGGGGGCGGGCGGGGGGGGGCGGCGGGCGGGCGGCCGGCGGCCGGCCG
>NZ_JBFAXI010000196.1:0-2290 GCF_040680735.1 Streptomyces sp. NPDC051987
TGTCGGCGGCGGTTGAACCGTGACCCAGTTTGGTCGGTTGAGTTCTGACCCTCGCGTCGTCGGTGGTCTTGCTCAGTCGTTGCCGGCGGCGGTGGGGACGCGGCCGAGTTCGCGTCCTTTCATGCGGTAGGACTCGCCTTTGAGGGAGTGGACCTCGGCGTGGTGGACGAGTCGGTCGATCATGGCTGCTGCGACGGTCTCGTCACCGAAGGTTTCTCCCCAGCGTCCGAAGGGCTTGTTCGAGGTGACGATCACGCTGGCCCTTTCGTATCTGTTCGAGATGAGCTGGAAGAATAGGTTCGCGGCCTCGGCCTCGAACGGGATGTAGCCGACCTCGTCGATCACGATCAGCGGGTAGCGGCCGAGCTTGACCAGTTCGTCCTGGAGACGCCCGGCGTGGTGGGCGGCGGCCAGGCGGTCGACCCACTGGGCGGCGGTGGAGAATGCGACCCGGTGGCCGGCCTGGCAGGCCCTCACAGCAAGTCCGGTGGCCAGGTGCGTCTTGCCGGTGCCCGGGGGGCCGAGGAAGACGGCGTTCTCCTTGGCCGCTATGAAGTCCAATGTTCCCAGATGAGCGAGTTGTTGGCGCGTCAGGCCGCGCAGATGGGAAACGTCGAGTTCCTCGATGGTCTTGATCGCGGGGAAGCGGGCGGCGCGGATACGGCCCTCGCCGCCGTGGCTGTCACGGGCGGAGACCTCGCGCTGCAGGCAGGCGACCAGGTACTCGGTGTGGGTCCAGGACTCGGCCCGGGCCCGTTCGGCCAGGCGCTCGGCGGCGTCCAGCAGGGCGGGTGCTTTCAGAGCGCGGGCGAGGAAGGCCAGGTCGGCGGCGGTCTGACGGCCCGTGCGGGCCGCGGGGCCGTTCGTCTTGGCCGTGCCGGCCGACGTAGCGCCCGAGGCCGCGGGAGTGGGGCGGGACATCAGGTGTCCTCCTTCCCGCCACCGCCCTCGATGAGGGTGAACATGCGGTCGTAGGTGCCCAGCTCGCGCTGCTCAACCTCGATGCCGAGGCTGTCGGGGGCCAGGACTGCTGCCCTGGCGGTGGCGGCTCGGGCGGCCTGCTGGTGGATCACCTCGCCGCGCAGGCTCCGGGCCGCGGCCGCGTGCTCGGGGTCGGTGATCGACTGGTGTCTGGCCCAGCAGCGGGCATGGCGGGCCACCATATCGTCGCCGCAGGTCACGGTGATCTCCTCGGTGTCGGCACGGACCGTCACCGTCCTGCCGATCGCGCGGGGGTGGACGGAGTAGTCGTTGGTGTCGACGCGGACGTAGTGGTCGCGTCCGAGACGGGTGCGAGAGGGCCACCAGTGGGGCGGGGCGACCGGCGGGATCGGCAGCATCTCGGCGCGGTCGGCCTCCCAGCGGTCCACCGGCCGGGTGCCGATGATCCGGTGCTGTCGCCGGTTGGCGATCTTCAGCCAGGCCGCGAGCTGGGCGTTGAAGTCGTCGGGACCGGTGAACGTGCGGCCGGGAAGGAAGCTGGTCTCCAGGTATCCGTTCGCGCGCTCGACCAGGCCCTTGGCTTCCGGGTCGCGGGGGCGGCAGAGATGCACCCTGACGGCGAGCAGACCAGCGAAGGCGGCGAACTCGCTGGTCAGTCTGCCTTTCCCGACACCTGCCTCGTTGTCCCAGACCAGCATCTTCGGGACGGCCCCCCAGGCGGTCAGCAGGCGCCAGTGGCCGTCGATCAGGTCGCCGGTCTGCCGGGAGGGCAGCATCCGGGCGTTGATCACACGCGAGTAGCCGGAGACGATGACCAGGACCGGCGGCCTGCCCGACTGGCCGTAGCCGAGCGGGATGTCGGCCGGAGGGAACCACAGATCACACTGGGCGAGCTCACCGGGCTGGTAGACGGTCCGGGAGACCGGGTCCACGGGAAGGTAGGCCGGGCGCAGTTCGCGTACGCGTTCCTTGAGGATGGTCAGCCCACGTTCCCAGCCGATCCGCTCGGCGATCACGGTGGCGGGCATCGTCGGGGTCTGCTTGAGCAGCTCGCGGATGGCGGGTTCGACGGCGTCCACCGCCGAGCCCTTCAGCGGACGCTGGTAGACCGGCGGCCGGTCGGTGGCCAGGGCGCGTTTCACCGTGTTCTTCGAGATCCCCAGGTGACGGGCGATCGCCCGGATCGGCATCTGCTCGGCCCGGTGCAGCCGACGAATCTCAGCCCAGTCCTCCACGGAAATCACCCTCTCCTCCTGACCCCTCAATGAAGATCAGGATGATCAGACGATCGCGAGGTGGGTCACCGTTGATCCGCCGTTCAGCGGTCAGTTTTCACCCGTCGCCGACA
>NZ_JBFAXI010000197.1:0-2196 GCF_040680735.1 Streptomyces sp. NPDC051987
GACCGAGGGACACGGGCCGAGGGACACGGGCCGAGGAGCGGCGGGACGACGGCCGCGGCTCCAACCCGGCCACAACGCTGCCCCCGCCCCACCCCGGCGCTCCACGCCCCGCCCCGGTCCCGAGCGCAGCCCGCAGGAGCGAAACGCCCCCTGCGAAACACCCCCCTGCCCTCCGGCGGCACAGAAAACAGCACCTCAGCGAACGGACCGGCCCGGCCACCACACCCGCGCCGAACCCCGCCACCCGCCACCTCCCGCCCCCACGGCTCACGCCCACGCACCCACGCACGCCAGCGCACCACCCCCTCGCCCCACACCTCCGGCCTGGGCCCGCCCTCACGGCAGGAACGGCACCCCACACCCCGCCGGCACCCCGCCACCGCACCCGCCCCCCACCCGGCCGTCAACCCGCCCACGACCGCACAAAAATACCTGAATAAAGGTATGTTTACCGTGTCCCCCATCCGCCCTGCCCCCCAGCACACCGCACCATCAACCCTCACCAGCACCAGGAGAGTTCGTGCCCACCGATCCCCGCCCGGCCACCCCCCGCCCCACCCGCACCGCCAACGCAAAAGGCCAGGCCTTCAAACAGGAACGCGCCCTGCGCACCCGCCGCCTCCTGCTCGACGCCGCCGCCGAAGCCTTCGCCGACAAAGGCTTCCCCGGCGTCACCATCCTCGACATCGCCGAACTCGCCGACATGACCAAAGGCGCCGTCTACTTCCACTTCGCCAACAAAGAAGCCCTCGCCCTCGCCCTCGCCGACGAGTTCTACGAACGCCTCGCCCACCTCATCGACACCGCACAAAAAGACAGCAGCACCCCCCTCAACGCCGTCACCACCATCCTCACCCGCACCGCCACCGCCTTCCGCGACGACAAAACCATCCAGGCCGGCGCCCGCCTCCAAGTCGAACGCGCCTACATCGACGCCGCACTCCCCACCCCCTACACCGCCTTCACCACCACCCTCACCGACATCCTCACCCAAGCTCACCAAACCGGCCAGCTCCGCCCCACCTGCGACCCCCACACCCTCGGCCGCGTCCTCACCTCAGCCTTCTTCGGCGCACAACACATCTCCTGGATCCTCAACAACCGCACAGACCTCCCCGAACGCATCAACGACATCCTCCGCACCACCCTCCACCCCAACCAAACCTGACCGCACCACCCCCACCACACCACCCGGACCGGACCGGACAGCCCCCGCAACCACACCCCGGCCGTGCCACCCGCACAGTCCAGACCGCCCGGACCGCCAGGACCGCCGTGACCGCCAGCACGGCACACAACCCGGCCAAACACAGCACGCCACAACCAGCCCACCGCACTCCATCCGCCGCCGACCGGACAGCCGCTCCACCGCGCCCGCCACCGAAGACAAGACACCCCAACACCGCCGAAGACACCCCAAGGGGGCCCCGTGGACACCGCACCGCCCTACTTCGTCTTCACCGACGTCGACGAAACCCTCATCAGCCTCAAAAGCATGTTCGACTTCCTCACCTACTACTTCACCCGCCACCACGGCCCCCAAGGAACCCGCACCGCCCACACCGTCATCGACAACCTCACCGCACAGACCGCCGCAGGCATCCCCCGGCACACCGCCAGCCGCACCTACTACCACGCCTGGAAAGGACAACCCGCACCCGCCGTCACCCAAACAGGCCGCCAATGGCATAGCGAACGCTCAGCAGAGGACACCTTCTACCTCCCCCACACCCTCGCAGCACTCGCCCACCACCGCGCACAGGGCGCCACCATCGTCCTCGTCTCCGGCGCCTTCCCCGCCATCCTCACTCCCATCGCCCACCACATAGGCGCCACTCACATCCTCTGCACCCACCCCCACCAACACAACAACACCCTCACCGGCACCCTCCACGGCCAACCCATGATCGGAACCACCAAGCAAACCGCCATCCAAACCCTCCTCAACCACCACCCCCACATCAACCCCGCCCACTGCCACGCCTACGGCGACCACGCCACCGACCTCCCCATGCTCACCACCGTCGGACACCCCGTCATCATCGGCACCAATCCCACACTCACCACCTGCCTCCCCCACGCCACCCACCTCCCCACCCACTAAGAGGTCATCTCATTTGGAGGTCCGGGTAGCCTGACTGTGTGATGGTCGAGCGTCTGGTGCCGGACGGGCTGTGGGAGTTGTTCCAGCGGGTG
>NZ_JBFAXI010000198.1:0-2037 GCF_040680735.1 Streptomyces sp. NPDC051987
CGACCTGGCCGCCTTCGTGCTGTACTCCTCGGCCGCCGGTGTCCTGGGCAACCCCGGCCAGGCCAACTACGCCGCCGCCAACGCCGCCCTGGACGCCCTCGCCGAGCACCGCCGCTCCCTCGGACTCCCCGCCACCTCACTCGCCTGGGGCATGTGGTCCGACGGCATGGCCACGACGCTGGACACCGCCGCGCGGGCACGCAACCGACGCGACGGCATGCTCGGCATCACCGCCGAGATCGGCAACACCCTCTTCGATGCGGCGCTGGGCTCGCCCGAGGCCGCCCTCGTCCCGGCCCGCCTGGACCTCGCGGGCCTGCGCTCCCGCGCGGCCGACCAGGCCGTACCGCCGTTGCTGCGCGGTCTCGTACGGCAGGCCCGGAAGGCCGCGGCCACCCGGTCCGTACCAGCCGGTTCGCTGGCCCAGGAACTCGCCGGGCTGGGACGGGACGAGCAGCGACTGCGGCTGCTGGACCTGGTCCGCGGCCAGGCCGCGGCCGTACTCGGCCATGCCGGCGGCAACACCGTCGACGCCGAACGCGCCTTCAAGGACGCGGGCTTCGACTCGCTGACCTCTGTCGAACTGCGGAACCGGCTCACGGCCGCCACCGGTGTCCGGCTCTCCGCGACCGTCGTCTTCGACTATCCGACCCCGGCCGCGCTGGCCGCGCACCTCCACGCCGAACTCGGCATCGGCGAGCAGGACCCGTCCGCCGCGGCCGCTCCCGCGCGGCAGACCGACGGCGCCGGCGAGAGGTCAAAGGCTGCCGACGAGCCGATCGCGATCGTCGCCATGGGCTGCCGGTTCCCCGGCGGTGTCTCCAGCCCGGAGGCGCTGTGGCGGCTGCTCGCCGACGGCGCGGACGTCATGGGAGGCTTCCCTGACAACCGTGGCTGGGACCTGGCCACCCTGTTCGACCCGGACCCGGACGCCGTCGACAGGTCGTACGTCGACCGCGGTGCCTTCCTGCACGACGTCGGCGAGTTCGACGCGGGCTTCTTCGGGATCTCCCCGCGCGAGGCCCTCGCGATGGACCCGCAGCAGCGCCTGCTGCTGGAAGTGAGCTGGGAGACACTGGAACGGGCCGGTATCGAACCGACCACGCTGCGTGGCTCGGACACCGGGGTGTTCACCGGCATCATCAGCCACGACTACTCGCTCCGTCTTCAGCACGCGCCTGGAGAGCTCCAGGGGCTGCGGCTGACCGGAACCGCGGGCAGCGTGGCGTCCGGCCGGGTCTCCTACACCCTCGGTCTGGAAGGCCCCTCCATCAGCGTCGACACGGCGTGCTCGTCCTCGCTGGTCGCCCTGCACATGGCCGTCCAGGCGCTGCGCAACGGTGAGTGCTCGCTGGCCCTCGCGAGCGGCGTGATGGTCATGGCGACGCCGGACACGTTCGTCGAGTTCTCCCGCCAGCGCGGGCTGGCCAGGGACGGCCGGGTCAAGGCGTTCTCGGCCGCCGCTGACGGCACCGCCTGGTCCGAGGGTGTCGGCGTCCTGCTCGTGGAGAAGCTGTCGGACGCGCGGCGCAACGGACATCCGGTGCTGGCGGTCGTGCGAGGCTCCGCGGTCAACCAGGACGGTGCCTCCAACGGTCTGACCGCGCCCAACGGCCCCGCGCAGCAGCGGGTGATCCGGCAGGCCCTGGCGGACGGCCGGCTGACCCCGGCCGATGTGGACGCGGTGGAGGCGCACGGCACCGGCACGGCGCTGGGTGATCCGATCGAGGCACAGGCCCTCATCGCCACCTACGGCCGGGAGCGAGGCGACCGCGCACCTCTGTGGCTCGGCTCGCTGAAGTCCAACATCGGCCACGCGCAGGGCGCCGCCGGTGTGGCGGGTGTGATCAAGATGGTGATGGCGCTGCGCAACGAGCAGCTGCCCAAGACACTGCACGTGGCAGAGCCGACGCCGAAGGTGGACTGGTCGGCAGGTGCGGTGGAACTGCTCACCGAGGCCCGTTCCTGGCCCCGGGAGGAGGGCCGAGCGCGCCGGGCGGGCGTGTCGTCGTTCGGTGTGAGCGGGACCAACGCCCA
>NZ_JBFAXI010000199.1:0-2026 GCF_040680735.1 Streptomyces sp. NPDC051987
GCGCACCCCGTGCTCCTGGGCCAGGTGCCGCGCAGCCAGCCGGCCCAGCGTGCCCAGACCACCTGTCACCAGCACCGTCCCCTCCGGATCGAGGGGCCGACCGGTCGACGTGGCGGTGTCCGTCACACGGACGAGCCGGGGAACGAAGGCATCGCCGTCGCGCAGGGCGAGCTGTGCCTCGCCGCAGGCGAGCGCGGCCGGCAGCAGGTCGACGGATCCCTCGTCCAGGTCGACCAGGACGATCCGGCCGGGGTTCTCGGACTGTGCGGTGCGCACCAGACCCCAGACCGCACCCGCGGCCGGGTCGGTCACGTCACGGACCGCGCCCCGGGTGACGACGGCGAGCCGGGAGCCGTCGAGCCGTGGCTCGGCCAGCCAGGTCCGGAGCACGTCCAGTGTCCGGGCCGTCAGCTCCTGTGCGCGGGCGGCACCGTGCCCGAGCCCGTCCGGCAGCGTGTCCGACAGGTCCAGCAGGCCCCATGCGGGCGCGGCCTCGGCCAGCGCGGTCACGGCCGCCCCGTCGGTGACCACGGCGATATCGGCGACCGTGGCCGCGTCCTGACCCGGCAGGACCACCGGCGCCCAGGCCACGCGGTACAGGTGGTCGTGGACCGGGGCGTCCGCCGCACCGAGCTGCTCGGCGGTGACCTCGCGCATGGTCAGCGTCCCGATGCCCATCACGGGGGCACCGGTGTGGTCGGCGATCTCCAGCGTGAGTCCGTCGGGCCCGGTACGGGCCGCGCGGACGCGCAGGGCCGTGGCACCGGAGGCGTACAGCACGACGTCGTTCCAGGCGAAGGGCAGCCGTGTCGCACCCGGCGCGGAGCCGTCTGCGGCGGTCAGCAGCCCGGTCGTCTGCAGGGCGGCGTCGAGCAGTGCGGGGTGGATGCCGAAGCCCTCGGCGGTCTGGCCCTCGGGCAGGGCAACCTCCGCGTACACCTCCTCACCCTTGGTCCACACGGACCGGACGCCCTGGAAGGCGGGTCCGTAGGCGTATCCGGCGTCGAGCTGGCGGTCGTAGAAGCCGTCGAGGTCGACGCGTTCCGCCTGCGCGGGCGGCCACTGGCCGAGGTCGAAGCCGGTGTCGTGGGTCTGGTCCGCGAGGTACCCGGTGACGTGGCGGGTCCACGGGGCATCCGCGTCGGCGTCCTGCGCGGCCGAGTGAACGGTGACCGGACGCCGGCCCAGCTCGTCGCGGGCCGACACCGACACCTGGACGCGCACCGCTCCGTTCTCGGGCAGCACCAGTGGTGTCTCGATCACCAGCTCCTCGACCGTTGTGGCGCCCGCTTCGTCGCCGGCGCGCACCACCATCTCCACCAGGGCCGCCCCCGGGACCACGGTCGTCCCGGCGACGACGTGGTCCGCCAGCCACGGATGGGACCGCACCGACAGCAGGCCGGTGGCCAGGACTCCGCCCGACTCCGGCAGCGGAGTGATCGCCCCGAGGAGCAGGTGGTCGGCGCCGTTCAGCCCGAGCGAGGTGGCGTCACGGGCACCGGCCCAGGTCTGCGGCCAGTACCACTCGTGCTGGAAGGCGTACGTCGGCAGGTCCACGCGGCGCGCACCGCTCCCGGCGAAGAGCGTCCGCCAGTCGACCGCCCGTCCGGCGGTGTGCAGCCGGCCGAGCGCGGTGAGCGCGGACTCGGCCTCGTCCCGGCCGCGCCGCAGCGCGGTCGCGAGGTGGACGTCGGCTCCGTCCAGGGTCTGCTGGACGAGGGCGGTGAGGACAGCGTCGGGTCCTGCTTCCAGGAACAGGTTCACACCCTGTTCGTGCAGGGCTGTCACTCCGTCGGCGAAGCGGACGGCTTCGCGGACGTGGCGTACCCAGTATTCGGGGGAGGTGAGCTGGTCGGCGGTGGCTATGGTGCCGGTGACGTTGGAGACGACCGTGATGCGGGGCTGTTGGTAGGTGAGTTCCTGGGCGATCTGCCGGAACTGTGCGAGCATCGGTTCCATCGAGGCCGAGTGGAAGGCGTGGCTGACGGCGAGTTGCCTGGTCTTGCGGCCTTGTGCGGTGAGTGTC
>NZ_JBFAXI010000200.1:0-2015 GCF_040680735.1 Streptomyces sp. NPDC051987
ACCCACACCACCCCCACCCACACCCACACCCACACCCACACCCACACCCCCCACCTGCGCATAGCCACATGAACCAAACACCCCCAGCCACCCCCAGCAAGGCCGCAAACAGAGACCAAAAAACCGCCACACCCACCCACCCCCCAAGAACCGACAACCGCCACAACAACCCCACAACCCGCCCCACCAAACCCCCACGATGCCGATACGGCACACCCCAGCAGCCCACCCGCTCACACCGCGCCCCGGGTTGCGTCCAGGGAAGTGGTGTACGGGTTTGACCTGATCCAGGGGTTTGCTCCGGCTTTGGGATGAGACCCGCATAGATGAACGGCCACCGGCTGATCTTCGAGGTGTCGAAGCCCGAAGGAGATCAGCACGATGACCGCACCCGACAGTCTGCCCCTGCACGCCCTCGCTGAGGACAACCTCGCCGCGGCGAGTCCCGATCTGCTGCGCGCGATGGTCAAGACGTTCGCCGACGCACTCATGTCCGCGGAGGCGGACGCCCTCTGCAATGCCGAATACGGCCAGGTCAGCGACGAGAGAGTCAACCATCGCAACGGCTACCGCCCGCGCGAGTGGGACACGAGGGCGGACACGATCGAACTGGCCATCCCCAAGCTGCGCAGCGGGAGTTACCTCCCGCACTGGCTGCTGGAACGCAGGCGGCGGACCGAGCAGGCCCTCATCAGCGTGGTGGCCACCGCCTACCTGCTGGGCGTCTCGACCCTCCGAGTGGAAAAGCTCGCCGAGAGCCTCGGCGTCACCCAGCTGTCGAAGTCCCAAGTCAGCGCCATGGTCAAGCACCTGGACGAACAAGTCACAGCCTTCCGTGACCGCCCCCTTGGACGCCGGCCCCTACGCCTTCGTCTGGGTGGACGCACTCACGCAGAAGGTCCGCGAGGGCGGCCGCATCATCAACGTCCACGCACCGATCGCGGTCGGCGTCAACGCCGACGGGCACCGCGAGATTCTCGGCCTGGACGTGGCCACCGCCGAGGACGGCGCCGGCTGGCTGGCCTTCCTGCGCTCGCTGATCGAGACGGCGGCCTGTCCGGCGTCCAACTGGTCATCTCCGGCGCGCACATGGGTCCGGTCAACGCGATCGGCGCCACTCTGTCCGGCGCGAGCCGGCAGCGATGTCGTACCCTCCCCCACGGCCTGAACGGCCGCGGGGGCACCCCCATCGCCCGCGCGCTGCTGAGCCAGGTGCCCAAGTCGGCCCAGCCGTGGGTGGCCACGCTGCTGCGGACCGTTTTCGAACAGCCCGACACCGACGCCGTCCAGGCCCAGATGCGGCACCTGGAAGCCAAGTTCCCCAAAGCCGCAGCCCACTTGGACGCCGCCCAGGGCGATGTCCTGGCGTTCACCGCGTTCCCGCGCGAGATCTGGCGGCAGATCTGGTCGAACAACCCGCAGGAACGACTCAACAAGGAGATCCGCCGTCGCACCGACGTCGTCGGCATCTTCCCCGACCGCACCGCCCTGATCCGCCTGGTCGGCGCGGTCCTGGCCGAGCAGAACGACGAGTGGACCGAGGCCCGCCGCTACATGGGCCTCGACCTGCTCGCCAAGGCCCGCCTCCACCCGATCGAGTCAGAAACCGGCGACACAGTCCTCCCGACCGAACTCACCGCACAGCCTCAAAGAAGAGATCACCGAGTAGCCGTCGATACACCACTCCAGCGGACGTGACCGGACCAGGTGCGGTCAGTGCCCTTGCGACGCCGGTCGACGCCCCGCATCCGATCCTCACCGACCGAGCAGCAGCCACGCCAGCAGGCGACTTCCGTGGGTGCGGCGACAGATCGCCGGCAGCCCCGTGCGGGGCGGCCGGGCCCCCCCCGGCCCGCGGCGCCGGCGCCCCCGCCCCCCCCCCCGGGCCGCCCCGGCCCACCGACGTGGTCACCGCCGCCGCCCGGGGCGCCGTCGAGGTGCCGGCGCCCACCGGGCGGCGCCACCACGACCTCGTGCACCAGCGCGGCCCGCTCGTCGCGCCCCTTGGTGCGGAT
>NZ_JBFAXI010000201.1:0-1889 GCF_040680735.1 Streptomyces sp. NPDC051987
TCCGCAGTGCCGTGCGGTCGGAGACGTCGCACGCCTCGATCCGTACCTGGGCGCCCAGGCCGGTGAGTTCTGCGGCGAGTTCGGCCGCGCCTTCGCTCTGCGCGCCCCGGCGGCCCACCAGCAGCAGATGGCGCACCCCGTGCTCCTGGGCCAGGTGCCGCGCAGCCAGCCGGCCCAGCGTGCCCAGACCACCTGTCACCAGCACCGTCCCCTCCGGATCGAGGGCGCGGGGCAGGGTGAGGACGACCTTTCCGACGTGCCGGGCCTGGCTGACGTGGCGGAACGCCTCCGGGGCCTTGCGGACGTCCCATACCCGGACCGGCAGAGGAGCCAACGCGCCCCGCTCGAAGAGGGAAAGGAGTTCGGTGAGGATCTCCTGGACCCGGTCCGGGCCGGCCTCGACCAGGTCGAACGCCTGGTAGTCGACACCGGGGTGAGCCGCGGCCACCTCGGCGGCGTCGCGGATGTCGGTCTTGCCCATCTCCAGGAAGCGCCCGCCGCGCGGCAGGAGGTCCAGCGAGGCGTCGACGAACTCGTGGGCGAGCGCGTCGAGTACGACGTCCACGCCCCGGCCGCCGGTGGCCGCCAGGAACTCCTCCTTGAAGGCGAGCGAGCGGGAGTTGCCGATGTGGAGCCGATCCAGCCCGTTTGCCTGCAGGGCGTCCCACTTGCCGATGCTGGCCGTGCCGAACACCTCGGCGCCGGCGTGCCGGGCCAGTTGGACGGCGGCCATACCGACACCGCCGGCGGCGGCGTGCACGAGCACCGACTCTCCCGCGCGCAGCCCCGCCCGGTCGAACAGGCCGTAGTAGGCGGTCGAGAACACGATGGGGACACTCGCCGCCTGTTCGTACGTCCAGTGGGCGGGCATCCGCACGAGATGGCGGTGGTCGGCGACGGCTTCCGGGCCGAAGCCGTCGCGCAGCAGGCCCATCACTCGGTCGCCGGGGGTGAGCGAGGTGACGCCGGGCCCGGTCTCCAGGACGACACCGGCGCCTTCGCCGCCGAAGTGGGCGGAGCCCGGGTACATGCCCAACGCGATCAGCACGTCACGGAAGTTCAGCCCGGCCGCGCGGACGGCGATGCGGACCTGGCCCTCGGCGAGCGGTTCGCGGACCTGCGGAGCGGGCAGCAGCGCCAGGTTCTCCAGAGTGCCGGTGGCGGTGACGCCCAGGTGCCAGGTGTCGGCCCCGGTCGGCACCGCCAGGGTGTCCGCAGAGACAGTGCGGGCGAGTCGGAGCCGGGGCGTGTTCACGCGGCCGGCTCGGACGGCCAGCTGTGGTTCACCGGTGGCGAGCGCGGCGGGGAGTGCGGCGCGGGAGTCGGCGTCGTCGTCGAGGGCGACCAGCACGATCCGGCCCGGGTGCTCGGACTGGGCGGAGCGGACCAGGCCCCAGACGGCCGACGCCGCCGGATCGGTGAGCGGATCCCGGGTGAGGACGACCAGCCGGTCGTCCGCGCTGTCCAGGTGTGCCTGGACGGCGGCGAGAACCCGCGCGGTCAGGTCGAGGGCGCCGTGCGGGTCGACGGCGACCGGCGCGGTGAAGTCGGCGACCGCGTCGGCGGCCTCGCGCGCCGGGGCCGGCTCCGGGTCGTCGGTGGCGAGCGGAACCCATTCGACCAGGTACATGGAGTCGTGCACCGAGGTCCGGGCAGCGCCGAGGTGCTCGGTGGAGACCGGGCGCAGCACCAGGCTGCCGATGTGGGCGACGGGGGTGCCGGTCGCGTCGGCGAGGCTCAGGGAGATGCCGTCGGTGCCCTGGGGGACGGCGCGGACGCGCAGGGCGGTGGCGCTGGAGGCGTACAGGGTGATGTCGTTCCAGGCGAACGGCAGTCTCGTCTGCTCGGTGTCGGCTTCCTGCCCGGGGCAGAACATGCCGCTCTGCAGG
>NZ_JBFAXI010000202.1:0-1489 GCF_040680735.1 Streptomyces sp. NPDC051987
CCGCGGTAGTTGATCGTGCCGCCTGTCGGCTCCAGCAGCCGGGTGACCAGCCGGCCGGTGGTGGACTTGCCGCAGCCGGACTCGCCGACCAGACCGAAGCTCTCCCCCACCCGTACGGTCAGGTCGATGCCGTCCACGGCCTGGACGTGCCCGACCGTCCGCCGGATCGGGAAGCCGCCCTTGACCGGGAAGTACTTGGTCAGGCCGGAGACCTCCAGGAGGGGGTCCCCCACGGTGACCTGTTCGCGTTGTGCCGGGAGGACCGTGTCCTCTGTCATGACGTGTCCTCCGGGACTAGGCCAGTCGGGGTTTGATCTCTTCGAGGAAGATGGTGCGCTTCTGGTCCGCCGTGAGGTGGCACGCCGAGGCGCGGTCGGGACCCAGCAGCGGGCGCTCGGTCACACAGCGGCCGGCGCCCGACACCCGGTCCTGGAAGGTACAGCGGGGGTGGAAGCGGCAGCCGGAGGGCGGGTTCAGCAGGGAGGGCGGGGTGCCGGGGATCGGGGTCAGCGGCGTGGCCAGGTCCGAGTCCAGGCGCGGCATCGAGTTGAGCAGGCCCCAGGTGTACGGGTGCTGGGGCGCGCGCAGGACCTCGTCCGTCGTGCCGCGCTCCACCGCGCTGCCCGCGTACATCACCATGATGTCGTCGGCCATGTCGGCGATCACCCCCAGGTCGTGGGTGATGAAGATGATGCCCGTGCCGAACTCCTGCTGCAGGTCCTTGAGCAGGTCCAGGATCTGCGCCTGGACGGTCACGTCCAGGGCGGTGGTCGGTTCGTCGGCGATGAGCAGGTCGGGGTCGCAGACCAGGGCCATGGCGATCATCGCGCGCTGGCGCATGCCGCCGGAGAACTGGTGCGGGTAGTCCTTCGCCCGCTCCTTGGGGTTGGGGATGCCGACCTTGGCGAGCATCTCGACCGCCCGGTCCCAGGCCGCCCGCTTGGAGGCGCCCCGGTGTTTGATGAACGGCTCGGCGATCTGCCGGCCCACCGTGTAGTACGGCGACAGCGCGGTGAGCGGGTCCTGGAAGATCATGGCGGCCTTGTTGCCGCGTACCTTCTCCAGTTCGGACTCGCGGGCGGTGATCAGTTCCTGGCCGTCCAGGAGGATCTCGCCCTCGACCGTGGTGAACTGGGGGTTGTGCAGGCCGAGGATGGTCAGGTTGGTGACGGACTTCCCCGACCCGGACTCGCCGACGATGCCGAGCGTTCTGCCCCGCTCCACGTCGAACGACAGCCCGTCCACGGCCCGGACCACACCGTCCTCGGTCTGGAAGCTGACGTGCAGGTCCCGCACCGAGAGGAAGGCACCCGCGTCGGCCGGTGCGGGGGTGCCGGCGCCCTGGGTCACAGTGGTCACGACGGTTCTCCTCCTGCCCGGCCTAGGACAGCCGGACGCGCGGGTCGATGAAGGCGTAGCAGGCGTCGACGATGATGTTGCAGAGCAGGATCATGGAGGCGGAGAACAGCATGACGCCCAGCAGCAGGGG
>NZ_JBFAXI010000203.1:0-1302 GCF_040680735.1 Streptomyces sp. NPDC051987
GGGTGGCTGGTCGTTGTTTGAGAACTGCACAGTGGACGCGAGCATCTGTGGCCAAGTTTTTAAGGGCGCACGGTGGATGCCTTGGCACCAGGAACCGATGAAGGACGTGGGAGGCCACGATAGTCCCCGGGGAGTCGTCAACCAGGCTTTGATCCGGGGGTTTCCGAATGGGGAAACCCGGCAGTCGTCATGGGCTGTCACCCGCTGCTGAACACATAGGCAGTGTGGAGGGAACGAGGGGAAGTGAAACATCTCAGTACCCTCAGGAAGAGAAAACAACCGTGATTCCGGGAGTAGTGGCGAGCGAAACCGGATGAGGCCAAACCGTATGCGTGTGAGACCCGGCAGGGGTTGCGTATACGGGGTTGTGGGATCTCTCTTCTGCGGTCTGCCGGCCGTGGGACGAGTCAGAAACCGTTGATGTAGGCGAAGGACATGCGAAAGGTCCGGCGTAGAGGGTAAGACCCCCGTAGTCGAAACGTCAGCGGCTCGTTTGAGAGACACCCAAGTAGCACGGGGCCCGAGAAATCCCGTGTGAATCTGGCGGGACCACCCGCTAAGCCTAAATATTCCCTGGTGACCGATAGCGGATAGTACCGTGAGGGAATGGTGAAAAGTACCCCGGGAGGGGAGTGAAATAGTACCTGAAACCGTGTGCCTACAAGCCGTGGGAGCACTTCGTGTGTGACTGCGTGCCTTTTGAAGAATGAGCCTGCGAGTTTGCGGTGTGTTGCGAGGTTAACCCGTGTGGGGTAGCCGTAGCGAAAGCGAGTCCGAAGAGGGCGTTTGAGTAGCACGCTCAAGACCCGAAGCGGAGTGATCTAGCCATGGGCAGGTTGAAGCGGAGGTAAGACTTCGTGGAGGACCGAACCCACCAGGGTTGAAAACCTGGGGGATGACCTGTGGTTAGGGGTGAAAGGCCAATCAAACTCCGTGATAGCTGGTTCTCCCCGAAATGCATTTAGGTGCAGCGTCGTGTGTTTCTTGCCGGAGGTAGAGCACTGGATAGGCGATGGGCCCTACCGGGTTACTGACCTTAGCCAAACTCCGAATGCCGGTAAGTGAGAGCGCGGCAGTGAGACTGTGGGGGATAAGCTCCATGGTCGAGAGGGAAACAGCCCAGAGCATCGACTAAGGCCCCTAAGCGTACGCTAAGTGGGAAAGGATGTGGAGTCGCACAGACAACCAGGAGGTTGGCTTAGAAGCAGCCACCCTTGAAAGAGTGCGTAATAGCTCACTGGTCTAGTGATTCCGCGCCGACAATGTAGCGGGGCTCAAGCGTACCGCCGAAGTCGTGTCATT
>NZ_JBFAXI010000204.1:0-1241 GCF_040680735.1 Streptomyces sp. NPDC051987
CTGCAGGACAAGACGGTCCGCGAGGCCATCGCCTACGCCCTGCCGATCACCCCGATCATCCGTGCCTTCGGCGGCAGCTCGGCCGCCGAGGTGGCCGGCGGCTACATCAGCCCGACGGTCAGCGGCTACGACGCCTCCTTCGACCCGTGGGGCAAGAAGAAGAACCCCGGTGGTGACGCGGCCAAGGCCAAGGCGCTGCTGAAGAAGGCCGGCAAGCTCGGGATGAAGCTGACCTACGGCTACCAGAACACCCCCGAGGGCCAGCAGTACTCCACCGCCATCGCGGCCGCTCTGAAGACCGCCGGCTTCAACGTGCAGCGGCAGGACATCCCCGCCGAGACGTACTACGACCAGATCGGCAAGGTCGACAACAACTACGACATCTACGCCTCCGCGTGGGGTGCCGACTGGCCGTCCGCCTCGACCGTGATCCCGCCGCTGTTCGACGGCCGCGGTGTCGCCGACGGTTCGCCGAACTACTCGCACGTCAACGACCCCAAGGTCAACGCCGACATCGACGCCGCGAACAAGATCAGCGACCCCGCCAAGTCGGCCGCCGCGTGGGAGAAGCTGGACCAGTACCTGGTCACCGAGGTGATCAACGCCGTTCCGACCATCGACTACAAGCAGGTCCAGATCGCCGGTTCCAAGGTCGGCGGCCTGGTCTACGACAACGTGATCGGCGGCATCGACCCGCGTCGCCTCTACATCAAGTAATCCCAGCCACCCGCCGGTACCCGGTGCGTGCGCCCTTCGCGGCGGCAGCGCACCGGGTACCGCCCGGCCCGCCGACGCCAGAAAGCCCCTGTCATGCTGCGCTTCCTCGTCCGCCGGATCCTCGGTGCCATTGTCATCCTGTTCCTGTTGAGCATCGTGGCGTTCTTGCTGTTCTTCGGGATGCCGCGTGACCCGGCGCTGCTGATGTGCGGCAAGACGTGCAACCCCACAAGCCTCGCGAACATCCACCACGTGCTCGGCCTGGACAAGCCGATCCCCGAGCAGTACTGGATCTTCCTGCACAACCTGATCCTGGGCAGCAACAGCTTCGCCCAGGGACCCTGCCCGGCCCCCTGCTTCGGGTACTCGTACCACACCAACGACCCGGTCTGGTCGACCATGATGGACCGCCTGCCCACCACGATCTCCCTCACCCTGGGCTCCGCGGTCGTCTTCCTGATCATCGGCCTGGGCACCGGCATGATCGCCGCGTGGAAGCGCGGCACCCTGCTCGACAAGACCGT
>NZ_JBFAXI010000205.1:0-1125 GCF_040680735.1 Streptomyces sp. NPDC051987
TCGGCCTGCACAACCCCCAGTTCACCACGGTCGAGGGCGAGATCCTCCTGGACGGCCAGGAACTGATCACCGCCCGCGAGTCCGAACTGGAGAAGCTGCGCGGCAACAAGATGTCCATGATCTTCCAGGACGCGCTGGCCTCCCTCTCGCCCTATCACACCGTCGGCACGCAGATCGCCGAGGTGTACCGGAAGCACACCGGTGCCTCCAAGAAGGAAGCCCGGACCCGGGCGGTCGAGATGCTGAGGCGCGTCGGCATTCCCCAGCCGGACATCCGGGTGGACGACTACCCGCACCAGTTCTCCGGCGGCATGCGCCAGCGCGCGATGATCGCCATGGCCCTGGTCTGCGACCCCGAGCTCCTGATCGCAGACGAACCGACCACGGCACTCGACGTGACGGTCCAGGCCCAGATCATGGACCTGCTCAAGGACCTGCAGCAGGAGTTCGGCACGGCCATCATCTTCATCACCCACGACCTCGGGGTCATCGCCGACATCGCGGACGACGTCCTGGTGATGTACGGCGGCCGGTGCGTGGAGAAGGGCACCAAGAAGCAGGTGCTCGGAGATCCCCAGCATCCCTACACCCTGGGCCTGCTCAACTCCATGCCGAGTCTGGACGGTCCGGT
Source organism: Streptomyces sp. NPDC051987 (assembly GCF_040680735.1). Classification (NCBI taxonomy): domain Bacteria; kingdom Bacillati; phylum Actinomycetota; class Actinomycetes; order Kitasatosporales; family Streptomycetaceae; genus Streptomyces; species Streptomyces sp. NPDC051987. The sequence continues at coordinate 632 of NZ_JBFAXI010000205.1, forward strand.
CGACGTACCGCTGACGCCGATCCCGGGTTCGCCGCCCTCGCTGCTCAACCCGCCGTCCGGTTGCCGTTTCCACCCTCGGTGTGCGTTCGCGGAGAAGGTCGCGGGCGGCAAGTGCTCCCAGGAGCGGCCGGCGCTCGAGGTGATCGAGGGCCGCGGCTCCGCCTGCCACCTCACGCTGGAGCAGCGTGGGGAACTCTTCGCCGACTTCGCCGCGACCCGGCATCACTGACGGGCACGAGACGGGACTTCACGATCATGAGCAACACGACCCCCCTCCTGGACGTCTCCGGGCTGACCAAACACTTCCCCATCAAGGGCGGCTTCCCGATCCGGCGGACCGTCGGCGCGGTGCAGGCGGTGGACGGCCTGGACTTCCAGGTCGCCGAGGGCGAGAGCCTGGGTCTGGTCGGCGAGTCCGGCTGCGGCAAGTCCACCACCGGCCGGCTGGTCACCCGGCTGCTGGAGCCGACAGGCGGCACGATCAACTACCGCGG
>NZ_JBFAXI010000206.1:0-1121 GCF_040680735.1 Streptomyces sp. NPDC051987
CCCTTCTTGGACACCACGTCGTAGCCCGCCATGGCGAGCGCGTACGGCAGGTCCGGGTGCGGGGTCTTGAAGTGGAAGACGATGGTCTTCGCGTCAGGCGTCTCCAGGATGCTGTCCGGCAGGTGCTTGCCCTTGTACGGGCCGTCCGGCAGCAGCTTGCGGTAGTCGGCGCCGTTGGTGTTGGCCAGCCACTGCTGCAGGTAGGTCGGGCCCTGGTTGATGAAGGGCGCGAAGAGCCGCTCGAAGGTCTGGCGGAAGTCCGCCGACGTGATCGGCGTCCCGTCCGAGAACTTGATGCCGTCCTTCAGCGTGTACTTCCAGGTCTTGCCGCCGTCCGTGGTGGTACCGGAGTCGGTGGCGAGGTCACCGACGACCTCGTGGCCTACGCCCTTGTTGTCGGTGGACTTGTAGCCGGTGAGGCCGCGGTGGATCAGCGTGGCGAGCGAGCCCTCGTCGGAGACGTAGATCTGACCCGGGTCCAGGTGCGCGTAGGAGTCACGCTGCAGCACCTCCAGGGTGCCGCCGGTCTTCGCGCCCGGCACGGCGGCCGCGGGACCTGTCGAGTCCTTGGCATCGCCGAACTTGATCGACGCCTGCTGCTGTTTGGCGTTCTGCTGGTCCTTCTTCTCGCTGTCGCTGGCACTGCTGCCGCCCTTGCTGCAGCCGGTGAGCACGAGTGCCCCCGCCGCGAATACCGACAAAGCGGCGTATGCATGGCGTCCGCCCCTACTCATCACTGAACTCTCCACCCATCTGTGTGTACGCCGGTGCGAAGGAAATGGCCGTGCGGAATCCGGGCGCGGACGCCCATCAACTGTCGGTCAGCGAGCCGTCTTCGGGTCGAAGGCGTCCCGGACCGAGTCCCCGAGCAGGTTGAAGGCGACGACGAAGACGACCATCGAGACGCCGGGGAAGAACATGTACGTGATGTCGTTCTGCAGCACGAGCTCGGTCGAGGCCTTGGAGAACATCTGACCCCAGTCCGGGGTGGGCTCCACGATGCCGACACCGAGGAAGGACAGACCAGCCTCGATCGTCACGAAGCTCGGCAGCATGTACGTGGCCTGCACCAGCAGCGGCGTCACCACGTTCGGCAGGATCTCCCTGCGGATGATCCGCCA
>NZ_JBFAXI010000207.1:0-1097 GCF_040680735.1 Streptomyces sp. NPDC051987
CTCCAGTACCGCCCCGACGTCCTCGACGGCTGCCTCACCGGCACCGGCCTCCGACGCCAACCAGCATGACGACATTACGCATTCAAGGTCAGTAAGCGAGTTGAAGACCCGGGCCTGGCAGAGCGACTGTCCCTGAGCTGGGAATTCCGGTGCTTTGATCGGCTACACCACCTGGCGGGACGCCATCGTGGTAAAAGGGCCGGGACGCCACTCAGCGTCACGAGTCTGGATATGAGCCTCGCTCGACTGAAGGAAGCGCTGGGGAGAGCCGTTACCCGTCGGTTGGTGTACGTCAACGTCGCTTCGCACGTGACCATTGCCAAGAGAGCGCGCAAGGAAGAGCGGAAGATCAAGGAGGGGGTGCTGCCCTGGAGCTTCCAGGAGGTTCAGAAATTCATCTATAGAATTAGGGGTGAGCGTCTTTATGCCGCGCTTCTTCTTTCGCTGATGGGGCTTCGGCCAGCTGAAGTCTGCGGACTCCGGTGGGAAGACGTTGACTTGGAGAACGCCACGATCGTCATCGCCAACACGCGCACGATGATGGGCAACCGGTACGTGGTGGAGAAGAACACCAAGTCTCTTGCGGGCGAGCGGGATCTGCCGCTGCCGGAGTTGGTGCTGGGAGCCCTCAAGGCATTCCGGGCTCTCCAAGCGGAGGAGAGGCTCGCCCTGGGCGAGGCGTACACGGTGTCGGGCTACGTGCTGGTGCACGAGGCGGGCGACGCCTTCACGATCAAGCAACTTCGCCGACGCGCGTACCGGCTTATGGAGCTTCTCGGGCTCCGTCGCGTCAGGCTCTTGACGCACGCTCGTCGTGCTTCACCTTCCTGGCCGACGATGGTGTCCCGGACCACATCCTCGCGCGATGGGCCGCACATACGAACGTAAAGACGACCAAGCGGTGGTACGTCAAGCCGGATGTAGAAGATCTTCGCGGAGCCGCCGTCACTTGGGATGGCCTGCACAAGGGTGTGGCGGAGGGGCAAGAGTGAGCCGCGCGGACTACTGACCTTCAAAGCGTGGTGTCGTAGGGGCTGACGTCTCATGATCCCTGCGGTATGCCGACCGCATGAGGTATGCGCAAGGGGGCGGGTTGA